>QMZC01000005.1 GCA_003662995.1 Archaeoglobales archaeon | reverse complement strand
GAAAAAATATAGTGCACCATTAACAAAGATTAAAATAAAAATTCCAATTTACTGATTAATTAGCTATATTACTATTTGTAATATTTTTAGTGAAAAATAATTTCTAAAAATTACCGTTGATAATCAAGTATGAAATTCTTGAAATCAAGTATAGGTCAACTACCCTATACTTGAAATCAAGTATAGTCAAAGAAGTCTCCCTCTTGACCACCTTGAGGGACATGGGTTTGACGTTGAATAACGCCCCCCCCAAAATGCAACATCAGCGGAAAATTTTTAGAAAAACTTAAGTGAGTTAAGCAATAAAAAATTAAAAAAAGAATAGGAAGGGTGAAAATGTGGAGAAAGAAAGAATTAAGCTTTTTATTCGATTATTTGCCAATAATAGTGGAGATTGCCAAATTAGGGGGAGAGTTTGAGTTTAAAGATTTGCAAAGGGTATTTTCAAGATTTTACATTTTGAGTTTTTTGAATGCTGGATACAGTTTTAACTTTTTGGAGAAGAAGAATGGAAAATATAGGTTAAACATTAAGTTGCCCAAAAGCCTAACATTCAGCATTGATGAGGAGATAAATGAAAATGCTTTGTTGGTTAAGAATGGAATTCAAATTTTAGTTGAATAGCTATTCAGTTATTTTAGCTTTAGTTATGTAAATTCTATTTCCTTCTTTCCAAAAAGCTATTAAGTCACCTTCTTTGATGTTTAACTCTTTAGCAACTTCTTTGATTAATGTAATTTTGTTGAATCTGGTCACTTTAGATGTTCCCAATAGTTCTTTCATGTGGTTAAAAGAGTAGAAAAGTATATATATTTATCGTATAAATGAACTAATTGAACTAAAAACTGAGGTGATAGGATGAAGTCTGGGATATTTGGGAAAAGTTATAGGTTGAAGAAGACTAAGTATTACCCCGATGGGATTGGAGCAAATCCAAAGTATATGCAAGCAAATCTCAAAGTTGTATTGGAAAATAGACAGGAGGATTTTTGTATTAGATTTTGGGAGGAGTTCAGTAAAGTAGATATGAAAATAAGGGAATCAGAGTTACCAGAGGCTAATTCTATTGTGCTTGAACTAAATTTTAAAGGAGATAAGTACACTTTAGAATTAGCTTTGCATTTAGACATTGCTGAGAAATTAATCGAGTTTATTAGTGAATTTTTGAGATTAGAGGAGAAGGGTTTAATTCTTCAGGAAAATCAGCCGCCGGCGGGATTTGAACCCGCGACCTGGTGATTACAAGTCACCCGCTCTGCCAGCTAAGCCACGGCGGCCTGATGTTAAAATAAGTATGGGAGATGAATTTAAGGGTTGTGGTTTTAAATTTGTATGCAGAATTTAAGATGGGAAAGGTTCATAGCTAATGATCAAAACCAGCAAAGGCTGTTAAAAACTTGGCAAGCTTTCTTCCATACCATCTAAGGAATGGAGTATTACGGCTGGAAAATAATAAAAAAGTAATCAACTTCATAACAATTTTTTGAACCCTTTCCCGATAAAATAAACCTCTGCACTCCTCTTTCTTGATGCTTTTGGTGAATGAAACTTTTTAAATCTAAAATAAGGCTTAAATTCGTTGAACAGCTTTTGAATTTCTTCTCCCTGAAAAACCTTGACAACAAAACATCCGTTGCGTTTCAAAAACAACTTTGCTATATTAAACGCTGCTTTAGCCAAATCGATGGATAGCAGATGGTCAATTGTCCACTTTCCCGTTATCTTGGGGGATGCATCGCAAATCACAACGTCAAAAGAATCTCTAATCTCCTTAATCTTCTGCACCGTTTCTTCTTTGGTTATGTCTCCACGAATAAACTCCACACCTTCAATGGGCTTCATTGGATTTAAATCAACAGCAACAACTTTGGCCCCAAGTTCAACAGCCACCTGACTCCAACCTCCTGGGGAAGATCCTAAATCAAGAACCCAGTTGTTTTCTTTGATTAGCTTGAATTCTTTGTTCATTTGAAGCAATTTAAAGGCTGCTCTACTTCTATACCCCTTCTTCTTCGCTTCCCAGTAATAATAATCCTGTTTCTGCTTCTTCATCCTAAACTAAACAACCTTTACCAAGACTTTCCTCGTTCTCGGGCCATCCAACTCCACAAACAATACCCTTTGCCAGGTTCCAAGCTCAAGTCTCTTATTTGCTACTGGTATCACAACTGAATTTCCCAGTAAGGTGGCTCTTAAGTGAGCGTCTGCATTGTTGTCTATTCTGTTATGCTTGTAAGACTCTTGTGGAACGATTTTTTGAATGATGTTGAGTATGTCATCCAAAAGTCCGCTTTCAGCCTCGTTTATTATCAGGGCTGTTGTGGTGTGCCTTGTATAAACCAACGCTATTCCATCTTCAATTCCACTATTTTTAACAATTCCTTCAACCTCATTCGTTATATCCACAATTTCAATTCTGCTTTTTGTGTTAATTGTGATATACATAAAACTTCATGGAACTCTAACTATATATTCCTTCATGTTTTCAAGCTTGAACTCTCCAAATTCTATAAGCCTTACTTCCGACCCCACATTAGTTAAAATCTTGATGTTCTCTTGGTCACTCTCGTTCACGATCCCCATTCCCAGATATCTATCCCCATACAATCCAACGACCAAACCTTTGAGTTGATCAAAGCTGAAAATACACACATCTTCAACGCTAAAAACACCCTTCAAAGCCTTTATGACTTCATAACCCACCTCAATCCCATCCTCAACACACACGTTAAGAAAGTCGTATCCCTTTTCAATAAAAACGATTTTTGAGTCGATTACTTCATGAATGAACTCCTCCTCAATTCTCTTACCTTTAAATAAGTTTGTGTTACCCAGTTTAATTTCACTAAGTTTAAACTCTCTTTCATCAGCATTTTCAAGCCATTGTTTGTACAACTCACTCCTTATTGATATTCTGTGTTCCCTACTCTTTTTCTTGACAACGAAAGATTCAACATTAAAAACGTCAAAATTGGCGTTCAAATCAGCTAAATAATCCACGTCATTAAAACAGACTACCACATCCGGGTTGATTATTTTAATCTTGGCCAGCTTGTACTCCCTTGCTTTCCTACCCTTAACCCATCCGGTTGTGTCAACTATCAACTTCTCTGATTTGCTCAGTTTACCATCCAACTTTTGCATCAGTGCTGCCACACCCCTTATACATCTCACTTCTCTCCCCATCGGACTTGTTGAGCCAATAAAGAAGCCATCTTCCATCTCTATTTGCGAAATGGAGAGAATTTTTTTATCTACATTTCCAAAACCCATCGCTGCCGGATGCGCTATGTCTGATTGTCCAATATCTAAATCCAAGACATACTTCAAACCATCCATGTTGTTAGCCAAATACGTTGCCAAGCCACTCTTACCTGTATCAACATCTCCAAACAGAAAGATTCTATTGTAATCTTTATTGGCAAGCTTTTTCCAGCTTTTAGGAATTGTGTTACCTTTTAAGGCTATGTATTTCCCTTCTGCTCTGACTTCTCCCTTTTTTACATAGACAGGAATGGGTTTGTTAGTAACAACTTTTTTTACCGGGCAGCCAAACACTTCAGCCTCTCCTTCTATCTCAACAACTCCGCTTTCAATGATTATGGTTGTATCCCTTTCCTCCCCCATCATTCAAGCTAAATTTAAGTTATTTCTCCATCTTTATTTCAACAATTCTCATCTCCGGATTTGTCTCAAACAACTTTGTCAAATTGTAGTCTCCAATCTTCGCAATGCTTAATCCATCTTCGTAATTCTGGTAGTAGTAATATACAGTATTGTTTTTAGTTTCGTTTGTGGAAACAAAGAAACCGTTCTTTGTAAAATGAATTGCAACAACTTTCTCATAAACACTTCCATTCATTCTAAAGCCAGCGAAGTAAAAATCTCCAACGCTTGTGTTGTTACTCGTTATTTTGTCCTTTGCAAAATCACCGTACAGCATAAAAGCATAATTGAAATCCGCCTTTGTGAAGTTGTATATCCTTGTCGTGTAGTTGTACGTGTATTCACCAACCGATGCGTTGTTTTGTGTAATTAAATCCACAACACCATATACGAGTGTTGGATAACCCAAAACAAATGGAGATGTTTGGTCGAGCAAAGCAGCTCCTTGTCTCAGCTTTATTTTATATCCCTTGTATTCTTCTTGCCCCTCGTATGCAAAGAAAACCTTGCTTTTGTTTACGTTAACAAAATAAAGTGGATAGGGGTATTCAGCTATGATTATGCTTTCTATACCCACTCTGTTTGGAAAGGCTATATGATTGAAGGTATAAGGGTCAATGTTTGACTTAAACGCATTGTGAACCAAAGTGTAAAGATCAGACTCTTCATTCAAACCTTTAAAACTCAAATACAAGACAAATTGGGCGCCATAAGGCAGATAGTTCATGCAATTGGAGAAGTTGCCCATATCAAACTTTATCTCCCTCTCAGAAACTGTTGTAGAGCCTTTAAATGCGTAAACCAAAACCGAGCCAACCATGATTAAAGCCAAGATTAACGCCAGTATCCTTGCAGATTTGGTCTCCATTTTTTTAGCCATAATCCAAGTTGGCGTGTAACAAATAAAAGTTGTGGAATTGCACTAATGTAATTGGATTGTGAAGAGCAAAAGATTTAAATCCTCGCTTCAGAACTGCTACAATGGACGAATTTGAAGAAATCTTAATAGACTTGATAGATGAAGAAGAGGAGGAAATTGAGGGTGAAGATGACGTTAAACTCGCTGAAATCTTCAGATTGGCTAACAGGTTAATTAGGTTACTTGAAGATATAAAGAGTCATGAATTGCGAGAATCGGCATCTTTAATGCTCATAAAGGAGATTGTTGGTGAAGATAAGCTTTTATTAGGATTGGCAAGTAAAATGCTTCAGGATATAACGTTCAATCACTCTGATGATGAAAAGTATGTTTCCTAATTTTCTTTTCTATAGCTTACAGTTGTACTCTTTGCACTGTTCGGGTTTTGTTTCGTGAATTTTACAGAATACCTTATCTCCCGCTTTTACAATAAACGGGCAGAACTCAAGCTTGTTTCCATACTCATCAAACCAAACCTCTCCACCCACGATTTTACCGTTAAAAGAGTAAATAAAAACGTGTTTTAGTATATCTTGTCTATTCTCATTAATCCACCTATTTATATCATTAGCTGTAGCAAAAATCTTTGATCCCATTTCTATGCAGCATTTACCACAATGCTCACACATGCTTAAGTTTTTCAACTATTTTTAGCAAAATATCACCAGCTTTTCCGTGTATGACAACATCGAACAGCTCATCTCTATCTGTAGGATCGTAGTTAATGATAATTAGCTTTGCTTCGTTTTCCTTTGCAATGAATGGCAAATGAGCTGCGGGATAAACGACCAAGCTTGAGCCCACAACCATAAACACATCGCACTTCCTCGCCTCATCCATAGCCTCGCTCAGCACATCACTCGGTAAAGCCTCACCAAAAAACACAACCCTTGGCTTTAGATAGTAGCTACCACAACTTTCACACCTCGGAATCTCCTTTTCAATTTTTTTCTCTATTTCCTCCCATTTGTATGCAGTATGACAATCCAAACAGTCAACATACTCCATAGAACCGTGCAACTCTAAAACTCTACTACTTCCGGCTTTTTGATGGAGCATGTCAATGTTCTGGGTTATTACAGCTTTAACGATTCCCATTTTTTCCAGTTCAGCTATTGCGTAGTGGGCTTTGTTTGGTTCTGCTTTTGTTTTAACCAGCAACTCCTTCGCAAACTCCCAGAATGCTTTGGGATTCCTTTTAAACCCATAAATTGATGCTACCTCTTCTGGATCATACCTCTCCCACAAACCTCCTGCACCTCTGAACGGTGGGATACCACTTTCAACCGATACGCCTGCTCCAGTAAAAACTACAGTGTGCTTCGATGACCTTAAAAGTTCTACAACCTTTTCAATTTTGTTATTATTGCTGTCCATAGAGTTGTTTTGTTGTCGTTCATTTAAAAATTTTGAGTGTTGATTGTATCTAATTATAATTATTAAAGGTTAATAACCGAAAACTTTATTGGTGATAATTAAGAAGAATAAAAAGGTGAGGTGGATGAAAAAAAAATTTGTAGTAATAGGTATACTGTTGGCTTTCTTAATTTCTACTGTAGCGGTAACCACAGCAAAACACAAACCAGATTTTAAGCCATCTCACGCAACAGATATTGAATTGGTGAAAAAAGTAACGTTAAAGGGGCCTAAGGCTAAAGGGGGCAAACGGGCAAAGCAAGCTTCTACTGGTGTTCTCGGTGAACTGTGTAAAGGGGAAAAATACGCAATAATAATTGGTATCTCTGATTATCCTGGCGATGAAAATGATTTGAGATATGCGGATGATGATGCTGTGGATGTGTACAATACACTCGTAAATGTCTACCGCTTCAGTTCTGATAACATTTATCTGCTTATAGACAGGGATGCAACAATAGACAACATCACTGCAGCTATAGAAGATGTAAAGGGTAAAGCGCAAACTGGAGATGAAGTCGTCTTCTTCTTCAGCGGTCATGGAGCAAGAGGTATTGCAGATGATGGTGATAGAGAAAAGATTGATGAAGCTATAGTTGTTCATGACGGTTCAAACTTAGTGTATCTATGGGATGGAGATTTAAAACAGTTGTTCTCAGGATTTAGCACATCAAGAATATTCTCTGCATTCGATTCGTGTCTCGCAGGTGGAATGACTGATCTGAAAGCCACTGGAAGAGTTATTGCTATGGCTTCAACTGAAAATGGATATTCGTATGAAATACCAACTTTGGAAAATGGAGAGTTTACATACTACTTCTTTGAGCAGGGAATGCATGGCTTGGCGGATAATCATCCCCAAGATGGAAATGTAACAGTCGAGGAGGCTTTTGATTACACAAAGGCAAGCTGTGACCTTGACCGCCCAACAATAAGCGACTCGTTTGAAAACGATTTGTTACTTTAAAATTTAATTTTTTAAAATTAAAAATTTACCTCTTGCCTCTTCTCTCTTTAGATTTTGGTCTTAAACCCTTGTATCCGCATTTCCTGCATACCTTAGCCTTCATTGGGTTTCGGGCGTTACACTTCATACAAATTTTGACGTTTAAGAGTCTCGCCTCTGCCTCTGGAAATCTTGCCATGGGTTTACGGAAATAAAAAGGTTATTTAAGGATTACGTTTGTTTTTAATGTTGTAACATCACATAGTCTCTCAAACAAATTTAAATCCTTGAAAGTCAACATACTATCATGAGAGCTGTATGGAAAGGTAGCGTATCATTTGGATTAGTTAGCATACCAATCAAGCTTTACAATGCTACACTCAGCAAAGAACTGCAGTTTCACATGTTGCATGCAGAGGATGGGGGTAGAATCAGGTTTAAAAAGGTGTGCGAGAAGTGTGGTAAGGAAGTGTCGAAGGATGAAGTTGTGAGGGGTTATCAACTTGCAAAAAACGAGTATGTGATTTTGACTGATGAGGATTTCCAAAAGATGCCGCTAAGGAGCGTTAAGAGCATTGATATAAAGCAGTTTTTCGATCCAAGTGAGCTCAACTTCATCTACTACTCGAATTTTTACTACATATCTCCAGACAAGGGTGGTGAGAGGGCGTATTATTTGCTCAAAGAAGCTTTAAAAGATACAAACAGCATGGGAATCGGTAAAATTGGGATGAGGGGGAGAGAAAATCTTGTGGCGATAAAAGCATACAACGGTGGTTTGGTTTTAGCTCAACTCCACTACTTCGATGAGGTTAGGAATCCCTACGAAATCCCAAACTGGGGTGTTGAAGTAGAAGTAAATAAAGAGGAGTTGGAATTGGCTAAAAAGCTAATTTTGGCTATGAAAAAACCGTTAAAGCTTGAGGAGTACAGAGACGAGTATAAAGAAGCTTTAAACAAGTTGATAGAGGCTAAGATTGCTGGAAAGGAAATAAAGGTTGCAGAAGAAGTAAAGGCTGCAAAATCGTTAATGGATGCACTAAAAGCGAGTTTAGAATCGCTTGAGGCCTAATTGATAAAATTCATGCATGACAGACTGGTTTTATAAAAAGATTTATCCAATGCTTGCTGTAAAGGGAGAGCCTTTTAGCGATGAGAACTTCATTTATGAAATAAAATGGGATGGGACTAGATGTTTGGCTTACGTTGATGTTGAAAATGGAAGAATAAGGCTGCAAAATCGTAGGTTGATAGACATAACTTACAGATACCCAGAACTCGATTTTCTGAATGCTGTTGAGCAAAATGTAATCTTAGATGGAGAAATTGTTGTGTTAAAGGAGGGAAAACCATCGTTTAGATTATTACAGAAGAGGGAGCATGTGGTTTCAAAAACCAAGATAAGCTTGCTTTCAAAACTGTATCCTGCTGTTTTATTTGCCTTTGATGTGTTATACGATGGAGAATGGCTGCTTGACCATCCATTGATTGAGCGCAAAAAGATTTTGTCTGAAGTTGTTCAAGAGACGAATCACGTTTTACTGGCAGATTACGTTAAAAAGGAGGGTGAAGTGTTTTACAACAAGGTTACAGAGGTTGGATTAGAAGGAATAATTGCCAAAAAAGTTGATAGCAGATATGAAGCTGGAAAGAGGAGTGAAAACTGGATTAAGATTAAGAAAAGAAATACGGTTGATTGCACAATTGTTGGATGGCTTGAAGGAGAAGGTAGGCGTGAAGGTTACTTTGGCTCACTTGTTCTGGCTTTAAAAGACAATAACAACTTTGTCCACATTGGACAGGTTGGAACGGGATTTGATGACGAATTTGTTAAATCCTTTTACAATGAACTGAGGAAGGTTGAGATTGATAAAAAACCAAAGGGTTTAGAAAAAGAGGAATTCAAAAGGAAAATTCACTGGGTTAAACCGATTTATGTATGCGAGGTTGAATTCTTGGAAATTACAAAGGATGGAAAACTTAGAGCGCCAGTATTTTTGAGGTTGAGAGATGATAAAAGTGTTGAGGAATGTACGGTTGAACAGTTACGTTTAATTTGATTATAACACCAAACCACTCCTCAAATTTTTAACCTTCTTTTCAAGCTCATATGCAGAATCTTCACCATACTTCTCTATGATTTCAACTAAGGCACTTCCAACAACGACCCCATCCGCTCCAGCCTCAATCAGATCTCTGACATGCTCTGGCTTCGACACACCGAATCCAACTGCTACTGGCTTTCTAACCGTTGATTTAGCCTTCTTTATCAACTCAAATGCTAAGCTTGAAACCCTGTCTCTTGCTCCAGTTATACCGTAGAGAGAGATCAGATAAACGAAGGCTGAACTTGCTTCATCAATCATTCTGAGTCTTTCTTCGCCTGTGTTCGGGGCTGCCAAAAAGATCGTTCCCATACCGTATCTTTCGCATATGGCAAGGTATTCTTCAGCCTCTTCTAACGGTAGATCGACAACTATCATTCCATCAACTCCCGAAGCTTTCGCCTTACTCACGAATCTCTCAACTCCTTGCTTGTATACAGGATTGTAGTACCCCATTAGAACGACAGGAGTGTTAGAGTGTTCTCTAAACTCTTTAACTAAATTGAACACATCCTTTATCCTTGTTCCGGCTTTCAAAGCCCTATGGTTTGCTTTTTGAATTACCTTTCCATCTGCCATCGGGTCGCTAAAGGGTATTCCCAATTCAATGACATCGGCATATTTGTCCAACGCAAGCATGAATTCAAGGCTTGCTTTGATGTTCGGATCGCCAGCAGTGATGAACGTTATTAAAGCCCTGTCAATCATTTTAATTCCCTCCTAACAATTTCCAGATCCTTGTCTCCTCTTCCCGACAGGTTTACAACCACCACTTCATCCTTCTCCATTTCTCTTGCAATCTCCATCGCATATGCCAATGCATGGGCAGATTCCAAAGCCGGTAGAATGCCTTCGGTTTTCGATAACTCAACGAATGCTTTCAAAGCGTGTTCATCATTAACAGTCACGTACTCTGCCCTCTGTATCGCCTTCAAATAGGCATGCTCAGGTCCTACGCCGGGGTAATCCAAACCGGCAGCAATGCTGTGAGTCG
The DNA here is from genome assembly GCA_003662995.1 of Archaeoglobales archaeon. Lineage (GTDB taxonomy): Archaea > Halobacteriota > Archaeoglobi > Archaeoglobales > Archaeoglobaceae > B5-G16. The sequence continues at coordinate 38,888 of QMZC01000005.1, read as the reverse complement.
TTAACATCTGCCCATCTTCATCCTGCAGAAAGTAGGAAAGCATTCCGTGTAAAATGCCTTTCTCTCCAGCAACGATCGATGCTGAATGCCTTCCCTTTTCGATGCCCTCACCACCAGCTTCAACGCCTATAAGCTTGACTTTATCCTTGATGAAGGGATGAAAGATGCCGATCGCATTGCTCCCACCGCCAACACAGGCAACGATGCAGTCCGGTAAACATCCTTCCATTTCAATAATCTGCCTTTTCGTCTCTCTCCCAATAACGCTCTGAAAATCCCTAACGATTGTTGGATAGGGATGTGGTCCAACGACGGAGCCTATTAAGTAATGAGTAACTTCGAAGCTTGCCACCCAATCCCTCAAAGCCTCATTTATCGCATCCTTCAACGTTCTGCTCCCACTTTCAACCGCATGAACCTTAGCATTTAACAACTCCATTCTGAAAACGTTCATCCTCTGCCTTTCAACGTCTTCACTACCCATGTAAACTTCCGTCTTCATTCCAAATAATGCACCAGCAATTGCTGTTGCAACACCATGCTGTCCCGCTCCAGTTTCTGCTATCAATCTGCTTTTTCCCATGTACCTTGCCAGCAAAGCTTGACCAATTGTGTTGTTTATCTTGTGTGCCCCGCTGTGCAGTAGATCTTCACGTTTCAGGTAAATCATAGCCCCACTAACTTTCTTTGTCAAATTCTCAGCGAAGTAGAGGGGGGTAGGTCTTCCGGCGTAATGCTTTAAGTAATACGCTAATTTTCTCTGAAATTCCTCATCCTTCTTTATCTCCTCATAAGCCCTTTCCAATTCCTCTAAAGGTGGAATCAGGACCTCTGGTACAAACCTTCCACCAAACTCTCCAAACTTCATTTCGACACCTCTGACAAGTATACAACAACGTTGACGAATAACATTATGAAGGTTATAAATACGACAACAAGAGTTATGACAGAATACATGCTGCTGTTAAGCTTGTTCTTCATCCCATAAGCCAAAACTGCGATAAAATACAAGTAAACAAAGCTCATAACAATAAAAAGTAAAAGTTCTTTATTTAAAAGCCAGAAAGCAAAAAATAGGAGGTATGATGCCATCAAGATTGTAATTAAAGCTTTGTAGTTCGTTTTGACATTTTCATCAATCTGTTTAAATTTCGCTTTCACCTCATTACCTTTATATCTCACAACTCTGCACCAAGAGGATGTATTGCATTTGGGGCATTTCAAAAGTCTTAGATAGAGTTGTTGCAAGCTGAGAAGAACGTCAATGGCGGATATCTTAAATTCGTTGCCACATTTACATCTGTATTCGGTGTTGTTTGCGAGATGCTTTGCGAACCAGAGTATGAACAACGGAATTGCTAACGTTGGCAGTAAGGCGAGAGATTCGTTAATGTAAGCCATGACAAAAGTGGTTGAAAGGTAGAGGATTGTGAAGGTTATTACGATTTTAAAGATGTCCCTCAGCATTCCAAACACCGAACTTTGCAAGTTTCACAAATTTCGCAATCAATTCTTTGTCTTTCCTTCCATTTCTCTCCACCCCGCTCGAAACGTCCAAACCATGCGGTTTAACAAATTTTACTATTTCGCAAACGTTCTCTGGAGTTAAACCACCTGCTAAAACCACATCGAATTTCCTTGCTATAATTCTGCTGATTCTGTGGTCATGCGTTTTTCCGCTCCCTTTTCCGGTGTCAAGGAGTATTCTGTCAACCTCGTACATCTCAATTTTGCCTATAATTCCATCAGCATCCTTTACGAAATCCTTACTGCTTTTCGGAATCCTAAATGCCTTCATAGTGTAGACTCCAAACTCCGTCTTGATTCTTTCAACTTCCTTTGGACTAATCGAATCGGTGTGGATTTGGATGTATTCTGCATTCGTTTTTTCAATCACTCTCCCCCATTCCTCAAAGCTGCTGGAGGTTGAAACAACAAAAACTGGGATGTTTGCACTCTCTATTATCTCCCTCGCCGTATTCAAGCTAACCCTTCGCTTTGAATTGCTGACAACTACACCAGTAGCATCGGCATACCTTTCAACCAATTTTAATTCCTCTTCATCCTTAACACCACAAACCTTCAAAAAATCAATTTTAATCTTAACCATAACCACCACAAATTTTAACGAAGTTCTCTATGATCTTCAACCCCTCTCTCCTTTCATATTCCGTCAGAACACTCTCCGGATGAAACTGCACACCCTCTATCTCCCTTCTCTTGCACCTTATCCCCATAACAACACCATCATCGCTGATTGCGGACAGCTCAAAATTTTTTGGTAGTTTTAGAACTGCTAAAGAATGGTATCTCCCAACATTTAACGGATTCCTAACGCCTTTGAAGATCGTTTTTCCATCATGCTTCACAACACTGGTTTTTCCATGAACGGGCTTTATTCTGCCAACTTCACCACCAAAAACGTGTGCTATTATCTGATGCCCCAAACAAACACCCAGAATTGGAATGGATGCATCGACAATTATCTCATGACAATTTCCAACATCTCTTGCATTGTCTGGAGAACCGGGGCCGGGAGAAACTATTATGCCGTCTGGATCGATTTTTCTGATCTCTCTTAGTGTTACGGTATTTGGAACAACTCTAACCTTATCGAACAGTGAAACGTAGTCAGCCAAATTCCATACGAAGGAATCCTTATTATCTACTATCAGTATCATGTCCCATTATTCCATCTATTCCCAAAGCTTTCATCACTGCCGCCATCTTTCTTTCCGTCTCGAAGTACTCCTTTTCAGGAACGGAATCAGCTACTATCCCCGCTCCAGCCCTAACCCTACAAACGTCATCTATTTCAACCATTCTTATCGCTATTGCCATGTCAGCATGCCCACTTACTGAGAAATAGCCCACAGCCCCTCCATAAACCCTCCTCTTCGATTTTTCAAGCTCATCTATTATTTCCATCGCCCTAACCTTTGGCGCTCCTGTAAGAGTACCTGCTGGAAACGCCGCCTCCATCGCATCGAACATCGTTAAGTCATCTTTTAGCTCTCCAACAACCTCACTCTCTATGTGCTGAACGTGGCTATATTTAACAACCTCAAAGAATTTCGTTAATTTAACACTCCCAGCCTTGGATACCTTTCTCACATCATTCCTTGCCAAATCTACAAGCATAACGTGCTCAGCCCTCTCCTTCTCATCTTTCAGCAATTCTTCTGCAATTTCCTTGTCTTCTCTCTCATTTTCTCCCCTTGGCGCCGTTCCAGCAATCGGGTTAATCCTTACAAGATTTCCATCAACCGATGCCATTGTTTCTGGAGAAGCGCCAACAACAGTCTTTTCAAACTCAAGCAAAAACATGTAGGGGCTGGGATTTATTTTGCGAAGATTTCTGTAAATTTCAAAGGCTGAGAGATCACTCTTTATTCTGTATTCCCTTGATATAACCGCTTGGAAAACATCTCCGGCAAAAACGTGTTCTTTAGCTTCCTTAACCATCTCCTCAAAGCTCTCCTTTCCAGCGTCACAACCGACAATCTCACTCCCAAGAGATTTGCTTTCATCTAATTCAGTCCTTTTAGCTTTTTTTACAACCTTCTCAGCGTACCTTGCTTGATCAACTGAATTTTTTAAAGAGAGATAGTAGAATCTGTTCGAGATGTGATCGTAAACAAAAACGTGGTCATAATAAGCGAAGATCGATGCCTCCTCGACTTTATTACCAAAATAAGCATGAACCGAATCGTAGCTAACAAAGCCAACAAAACCACCCATAAATCTGTTTCCATCGGTTTTAACTTCAAATAGCGACTTTAACGCCTGAAAAGGTCTTTTTTCATCTGAGATTTTATCTCCATCAACCCTCGTATCCTCTTTAATTTCAACGATGAATTCAGGATTTGATGAGATGAACGTGTAGCGGGCTTTGAGCTCATGTTTACTCAGGGATTCGAGTATGAATGGATATCTCTCCTCTCTGACAACATTGTAGAGCTTTAACGGCTCTACAAAATCAAGCTTCTTTGCTAACATCCCTCACCTCTCTCACCTTCGCCAAAACGTCTCCCTCAAAAATTGCATTCTTCACAATCTCAACTCCCTCTTTGAAATCAGAGGCAATTTTGCAAGCACACAAAGCTGCCGATGCATTGACAAGGACAAAATTCGCATCCTCGTTCATAACTCCCGCAAACACCTTCAGAATCCTCCTAGCACTCTTCTTTGCCGAGTTGCATGGTATTGTTCTTGTTTTAGTAATTCCAAAATCCTCCGGGCAAATCTTATAAATTTCTACCGTTTTACCAACTTCTGCAACGATCGTCTCACTGCTTGGACTTACTTCATCCAACCCGTCTCCATGTACAACCAATGCTTTCTTTACACCAAGTATCTTCAAAGCGTTCGCAATCTTCCCAACTAAATCGGAAGAATACACCCCAACCAATTGATAGGCTGGATTTGCGGGGTTAGCTAAAGGGCCGAGCACATTGAATATTGTTCTTATTCCAAGCTCCCTCCTGATCGGCATTATTTTTCTTAAAGCTGGGTGGTAGTTTGGAGCTAATAGAAATGCAAAGTTGGTTTTTTCGATGCATCGCTGTGCTTTTTTTGGTGGTAACTCTATTTCAATCCCCAATTCTCTCAAAACGTCTGCAGATCCGCTTTTTGAGGTTACCGAAAAGTTCCCGTGCTTCGCAACCCTAACAAAGCACGACAATAGCAAAGATGATGCCGTGCTCACGTTTATCGTGGCAAAACCATCTCCGCCAGTCCCGCAAGTATCAGCAACGATACCAAAATCAACCTCTAAGGCTTTGTCTCTCATAGCCTTTGCCAACCCCGCAATCTCCTCAGCGGTATAGTTCTTTGCCTGCATTGCTGCAAGATAGGCAGCAATTTTGATTTCGCTCTCGTTCAGCATCGCATCAAAGAGTTCGTAAGCCTGCTCAAAACTCAAATCTTTGCCATTAGCTATTATGTCGAGCATTGAATCACCTCTTTACGAACTCCTTCACAACCTTCTCAACATCCTCAGCAACCATAAAAGCGGTGCCGATTAAAGCAGCATCAGCAACTCTCAAAGCCCTTCTCAAGTCATCGATCGTTCTTATTCCGCTCTCACTAACCCTTAAAACCCTGTTTGGCAAATAATTACACAATTTTTCCGTTATGCACACACTGCCATCATCTTTCTCCAATTTCGTTATGTCCCTGTTGTTTATGCCTATCATTGTTGTTTTCGTTTGCTTTGCAATTGCTACATCTTCAATTGAATGGACTTCAACAAGCGTCTCCAATCCATGTTCCAATGAATAATCAACGAATTCCGATGTTTTATCCTTCAGAAACCTTGCAATAAGCAAGATCGCTGAAGCTTCTACCTCAGCTGTTTTTTCGATCTCATGTTTGTCCATTACAAAATCCTTCCTTAAGACTGGTAGATTTGACCCCTCACATATCCTTCTGAAAAGCTCAAAATCGCCTTTAAACTCCTTGGCAGTTATATACGAAATCCCCACAACCCCGCATCTCTCATAGATTTCCATTATTTCAATTGGATCTCTCTTTCCAAGCAGATCTCCGTGTTTTGGTGAATAAACCTTGATTTCCGCTATTATGGGATTTACTTCGTTTTTGTATAACTTGATCATCTCAGCCAAACCAAAGTCCATCACCCATGCTTTTTCCCATCATTAATGCTCATTTACATATTGTATATTTAAGCATTTCTATTAGGCTATAAGTGGGAAAAGTTGAATTAGTGGAGTTTCTGATAGTTGTAGATCGTCATCTGGCATAGACAATCAACAAAGCTGTTAAAGGCGAAGTGCAAGGTTTGCCGAGCATTTAGATGAGCGAGAGCAAACAGCATACTCGCTGTTAGTGAAGGGCAAAGATGGAAACTATGCTTCCACAGCTCCTAAGAATTGAATCACATCAGCCAGATACTCATCCTTTTCGGTAGATGGTGAGCATAATTCAGATGGAAAAATTTCACTATGTTTCTTAATTATATACTCCACAAGATTATTCAAAGCTTCTTCAGACCCTTCAGAAGTTATAAACTCATCATATAGCTTTCTCACATTCCAATCTTTTATGAGCAGATTTCTAAATATAATTGTATAATTTTTACCATATTTCAACAGATTTGCTCTTTCACTTATTGCTATTAATTGAGAAAGCCATATATCATCATATCTCAGCAATAATAAATCAGAAACAGGAGTTCTCTGTCTAAAAAGTTTCTCTGTCACCTCATCTCCATATAAGGCACCACACTTTATTGTTATACCAGAAAGTCTGTGCCTAACTTCAACTTGTAGTTTTTCATCATCTACATCTATAATGTCAAACTTTTTGGAATCCCTCATCTTGCTCAATAAATAATTAAATCCTTCTTTACTTGATGAATAAAAACCATTTCTTTTATCGGCATCAATACTAGCAGGAGAATCTGTTATATCAAAGAGAATTCCTATGTACATTTCAAGATGGTGTATATCAAAATGTAAAAGCATTTCTGCAAAAGTAAAATCTTTAACTTCTCCTTCTTCATGTTTTCGATAAATCTTTTTGTCCTCTATGAGATGATCCAATATTACTCCAAATTTTTGCGATGTCCATATTTCCCTTCGTGCTGCTGTTCCACCAGAATCTACTCTATTCTTTATTTCCATCAATACCATTACTTTTTCGTTTTTTATTACACTTCCTAAATCAGTTTCTTCATCTTTCTCTCCAATCCAATCCCAATGAAACCTGCGAATTGATTTCTTCTCAGAAGCAGATAAGCCTTGAAGTGTAAAAATTCCCTTCTTCCTATGAATTGCTGGATATGTTAACCAAAAAGGAATTTGACTTAGTTTTACATCTAATGAGCAGAATTCAAAGGACGATGCTAATTTTTTCTCGATGTATCTTCCTCTTCCACCTTTACTTGCTTGATAGTATGAAGTGACTCCCAATAGCGCTTCGTAATATTCTCTTATTTCGGGAGGAGCGCTGAGTAAACCATGATACACTTTCGCTACAGGATCAAAATCTTTTGCTTCTTTTTTGGTTGCTAATTCCATGAAATTCGAGAGTATGTTTTTGTAGGGGTTGTATAGAATTAAATGACCAACATCAAGAGATTCCTTTCTTTTTATGCAAAGCATATTCCTCTTCTTCATTGCCGTTCACTTCGCTTTTTCACATATTATTATACTTTCTCCTCTAATTGCCCTATTCCTTGCACCTAAAAGGGGATTGAATATCAACTTTTTAAACTTAAATCCCACCTCTTCACAAAATTTTTTGGTCATCATAGTTGTGGGAATCTTTTTACCTCCAACGGTGCTGTCGCCCACTATAATAGCAATTTTTCCGCCCGGTTTCAATGCCCAAAACATATTTTCAATAGATTTTCGTAGATCTTCATAGTAAAGAATCACTTTCGATGGTAAGTTGCCGTATTTCTTTTTGGATAGTGTATTTTTCATTCCAAGATATTTGGATTCGATCTCTTTCATGTTTACTCCAAGATACTCATAAGCTATTTTGTCTTTACCCACATAGTCTATCGAGAAATAATATGGTGGACTTGTGATTATCGCGTCAAATTTCTCTTTGAAATTGGGGTGCTTATTCTTAAGTTCGAGAGTATCCCCTTCATAAATATCTGCCTTCACGAATTTTAGCTCCCACTTCTCCTTTAGCCGGATTAATTTTTCGTAGCATTTTTTTATGTACATAAATTTTTCAATAAATAAGCCTTCTTTTCCTTTTTTATTATATCTCGTAGTTCTGGAAAAAGCATCTATTGTATCGAAATAAATTACAAGCATTAAATTTTCTATTGTCTTATTATGATGCGACCAGTTTTTGCTATGTATTGCTTTTAAAATTTCAATAAAATCTTCAAAAGAAAAATTTAAATCATCGTAAGACAAGAAAAGGAGTTCATTTTTCAATCTCGCCAACATAACCCCCATTGGAGTTATATCTATTCCCACGCTTTTAATGCCCATTAAAGATGCTTCATGGGTTGTAGTCCCAGAACCATTAAAAGGATCTAATATTGTATCCTCTTCTTTCAATCCAAACGCATTTATGAGAGTCCTTACAACACGCGGATAAAATTTACCTTTGTATGGATATAAGTTGTGGAATGCATAGGCATTTGTATCACCATATAAGTCTATAAAATCAGTGTATAATGTTCTCCTCCCTTTAACAATTTCCAGGTGAGCTATTCTTTTTCTTATAGTTTCAATATCCCCTTTTAATTCAACATTTCTTTTTATGGGGTCAATTTTATACCAATCCGCAAGACCTTGAAGCTCTAAATCAAGAAGTTCCAAATCTGCTAAAGTTTGCATCCAGAATCCAAATATATTGTCTCCTTTCGGGATTACATATTTTTCAAACTCTTTTGAATATTCTGCTACAATCTCCTCATATGTTGGGAATTCGTTTGTTCCAAACATTGTGAGTTGAACATTCTTTATTTTTTCATTCCTTGTTTTCTCTTTCATAGCATTCTCCCTCATTGTTTCATTATATTTAACTTTGCCCTTTCGCTTAACTCTAATTTCCCACAATCTTTTCAGGAAACTTCACTATGAAGTGTGGAAGATGAAATACTTGAATTTTTCCTTCTCAATTTAATGAAGTTATGCAAATAAAACATAAAAAACTCAGCAACTATGAACCGTTGGGAAATTGATTAAAAATTGAAGCTTAGAAGGTACTCTTACAACGAGGAATAAAACACAAAAACATTGTTATTTAAATTTTTAAAATCAACCATGCTTGCATTTATTTACTTTAAATTCTCTTATAAGATTGTACTTAATAAAAAGGTTGACAAAACACTATTTCTATTTTAGATTTTACAACATACAAACAAATTACCATAGCTAAATAATCAAATTTTATTTATTACATGTAAACAGTAGCAACAAAGCCTACGTTTCCAGTGAACAGCTTAAATATTTACAAGCCTACTATAAATGGTGGTTCAATGGAGCTGTCAAAGACTGCTGAGGTTGTGTTGCAGAAGAGATATCTGCTTAAAGATGAGGAGGGAAACCCAATAGAGACGCCTGAGCAGATGTTGAGGAGAGTAGCAAACGCCATCGCTAAAGCTGAGGAAAATTATGGAAACGATGTAAAAAAGTACGCTAAACCGTTTTACGAGATGATGGATGAACAACTCTTCATGCCCAATAGCCCAACTCTCATGAACGCTGGGACTGAATTGAGTCAGCTCTCAGCATGCTTTGTCATTCCAGTTGAAGATTCAATAGATGGAATATTCAAAGCCTTGTGGGATATGGCTAAAGTCCAAAAGAGTGGGGGAGGGACTGGCTTTAGCTTTTCAAGGCTAAGACCAAAAGGAGACATCGTCAAATCAACAATGGGTGTGGCGAGCGGTCCAGTCTCATTTATGAAGATATTTGATGCGGCAACAGAGCAAATAAAGCAGGGTGGTAAAAGACGTGGGGCAAACATGGGTGTTTTAAACGTTCATCATCCAGACATTGAGGAATTTATTACGGCAAAGTGGGAGGAGGGGGTTTTAAGGAACTTCAATATAAGCGTTGCTGTCACAAACAATTTTTTTGAGGCTTTGAAGAAGGATGAGGAATACGATTTAATAAATCCAAGAACTGGAGAAGTTGTGAAGAGAATTCCGGCAAGAAAAATATTCAATTTGATTGTTGAAGGTGCTTGGCGTAATGGGGAGCCGGGAATGATTTTCATCGATGAGATAAACAAACACAACCCAACACCCCACGTTGGCAAGATTGAGGCGACAAATCCTTGTGGCGAACAACCTTTGCTACCGTATGAATCTTGCAATCTCGGCAGCATAAACGTCTCAAAGTTTGTTGTGAACGATGAAATTGATTGGGAGTGGCTTAAAGAAATTGTATGGCTCTGTGTTAGGTTTTTGGACGATGTTATCGACATGAACAAGTATCCATTGAAAGAAATTGAAGAAAACACGAAAGCAAACAGAAAGATTGGATTAGGCGTAATGGGATGGGCGGATTTGCTGTTTAAACTAAAAATACCCTACGACAGCGATGAAGCAATAGAATTAGCTGAAAAATTAATGTCGTTCATTCAGTCAGAATCTCACAAAGCCTCTCAAGCTTTAGCTGAGGAGAGAGGTGTTTTCCCAAATTGGAAGGGTAGTGTTTGGGAGAAGAAGGGGATAAAGATTCGAAACGCAACAACAACGACGATTGCACCAACTGGCACCATAAGCATAATTGCAAATTGTTCAAGCGGTATTGAACCAATCTACGCCTTAGCATTCAAAAGAATGCACATACTGGATGGAGAGGAGTTTTTCGAGATCAATCCCATATTTGAAGATGTGCTTAAGCAATTGAATTTGTACAACGACGAAATGTTGGCAAGGATTGCTGAGAGCGGTAGCATTCAGGAAATACACGAGATTCCTGAGGAGATAAGAAGGGTATTCAAGTGTGCATTGGATATTGATGCTGAATGGCATGTCAGAATGCAGGCAGCATTCCAAAAATACACGGACAATGCTGTTAGCAAAACCATCAACATGCCAAATAATGCAACAAGAAAAGATGTTGAGAAAGCGTTCATGCTTGCTTACGAACTTGGATGTAAGGGATTGACGATTTACAGAGATGGAAGCAGAGAAGAGCAGGTTTTGAGAGTTAAGAAGAAGGAAGATGAAAAGAGATGGCCCAAAAAGCCCATTGGATACATTGAACCGAGACCAAGACCTAAGATAACTGCTGGTAGAACAATAGAAACTAAGACCGGTTGCGGTGCTTTGTACGTTACAATTAACGAAGATGAACATGGAATTGCTGAGGTATTTGTGCAGCTTGGCAAAAGTGGGGGTTGTGCTGCATCACAAACAGAAGCTATTGGCAGGCTATTGTCGATTGCTTTGAGGAGCTGGGTAAACCCAGAAGCGTTAATAAGGCAGCTTAAGGGAATTAGATGTCCATCCATAGGCTTTGATGAAGGTGAAATTATCACATCCTGTGCCGACGGTGTTGCTAAGGTTTTGGAAAAGCATTTAAAGGGAGAATACAGAAAAATAAGCGTAGATTTACACGGAATCAAGCCTTTAACGGAGTTCACTGAGGAGATTAAAGAAGAGCATAAGACCAAGCTCATCGGTGGTGTTTGTCCCGAGTGTGGGAACATTTTGGAGTATGGAGAAGGTTGTATGACCTGCAGGATGTGCGGATTTTCGAAATGTAGTTGATGATTGTATTTTTTTATTTCACAACTACAACTTGTTACTTAATTACTTCCAAAACCATCGAAGGGCAGACCCTTTCAACCCCCTCAAACTTTGAGATTTTGTCATGCAGATTCAACAAATCATCAAGAGATTCTCCAATGACCTCTACCATTATTGTATGGTCACCCGAAGTTAGCATTACAGTTTTTACCTCCCTCATATCTTTCAAAGTTGCAATGACCTTCCAGATATTCTCAGGCTTGACATCAACCCCCGTCAGAGATACAAACATGTCTGCCTTCTTAAAATCCACAATAGCTCTATAACCCAAAATTACTCCCTTTCTTTCAAGATTGGATATCCTCTTTCTTACAGCAGTCTCACTAATTCCAATAATCTCCGCTATTCTCGTTTTTGGAATCCTTGCGTTCTCCAAGAGTTTTAAAATTATCATCCTATCTTTGCTATCCACACCAAACCTTTTTTTATTACTATTTAACTCTTTAGTTCGATTTTCGAAAAAAAAGTTTATAAATTTTTAAGAAAACGTAATGAAAAGTAAACAGGTGGTTAGTATGGATATAAAGCGAGCTGTGCTAGATGTTTTAAAGCAATCTGATAAACCTTTAAGACCTGGAGACATTGCCAAAAAGATTGGAGTAGAAAGTAAGGAAGTCTCCAAAGTTATTAAGGAGTTAAAGAGGGAGGGAAAAATCCACTCTCCTAAGAGATGCTATTACGCTCCTAAGTGAGGAGAAAAATAGGAGGTGAAATGTATGGGTATTCCATTATTGGGGGAAAAATTTCCTGAAACAGAAGTACAAACAACCCATGGAAGAATGCTTTTGCCAGAGCATTTTAAGGGCAAGTGGTTCGTATTCTTCAGTCATCCAGCAGATTTCACTCCAGTATGCACAACAGAATTTGTTGCCTTCCAAAAAAGGTACGATGAATTTCAAAAGCTGGGATGCGAGCTTATAGGCTTGAGCATCGACCAAGTATTCTCCCACATAAAGTGGGTTGAGTGGATTAAGGAAAAGTTGGATATTGAAATAAAATTTCCAGTAATTGCAGATGACACAGGAGAGGTGTCAAAGAGGTTGGGATTGATTCATCCCGGCAAAGGCACGAATACGGTTAGGGCTGTTTTCATTGTTGACCCAAATGGTGTTATAAGGGCAATTCTGTACTATCCGCAGGAATTGGGAAGAAACATGGATGAGGTTTTGAGGATGGTTAAAGGCTTACAAACATCAGATCAGAACGGGGTTGCTATGCCTGCAAACTGGCCCAACAATGAGCTGATTGGCGACAAGGTAATAATACCACCGGCATCGGATGAAAGAACAGCAAAGAAAAGATTGGAGATGGCAGAGGCTGGAGAGATTGAGTGCTTCGACTGGTGGTTCTGCTACAAGGGGTTGTAAATGATAAAGGATACAATCCTCGAAGCGTTAAACAAGCAGATAAATGCAGAGCTTTATTCCGCATATTTATACCTATCAATGGCAGCGTACTTTGAATCCATAAACCTCAAGGGATTTGCAAACTGGATGAGGGTGCAAGCTAAAGAAGAAGTGACGCATGCAATGAGAATTTATGACTACGTTGTTGAGAGGGGTGGCAGAGTGAAGCTAATGCCAATCGAACAACCACCCATCGACTGGGAATCTCCGTTACACGCATTTGAATCTGCCTACAACCACGAAGTAAAAGTTTACGGCAATGATAAACGACTTAGTTGATTTAGCGATGAGGGAGAAAGACCATGCAACGTACAACATGCTCCAGTGGTTTGTGAATGAGCAGGTTGAGGAGGAGGCATCAGCAGATGAAATCGTGCAGAAGTTAAAGCTTGTAGGGAATGAGGGAAGAGCTTTGTTTATGGTTGACAGGGAGTTGGCGCAGAGGAAGTTTGTTGAGGAGGAGACCAAATGAAAAGCCAAATGAAATTTGCCATTTTTTGATTTTTTGAGTTTAAAGGAGGTGAACGAATGGTTAAGTTGAATGAGGTGTATAAGTGCAATGTCTGTGGAAACATTGTTGAGGTTGTCCATGCGAGTAGGGGGCAGTTGGTTTGTTGTGGACAGCCGATGAGGTTGTTTGAGGCTAAAACACAGGATGTCGGTAAGGAGAAACACGTGCCAGTTGTGGAGGTTGGAGATAGAATTGTTGTAAAAATTGGAGAGGTACCGCATCCGATGGAGGAGAATCACTACATAGAGTGGATTGAGGTTGTTGCTGGGGATATGGTTTATAGAAAATACTTGAAGCCCGGTGATGAACCAAAAGCTGAATTTGAGGTTGTAGGGGACAGTTTTACTGTTAGAGAATACTGTAACGTCCACAGTTTGTGGATTAAGGAGGTGTAAATATGGAGACTTTGAAAAATTTGGTTAAGGCGTTTATTGGAGAGAGTATGGCGAGGAACAGGTACACGTTCTATGCAAAGGTAGCAAAGGATGAGGGATACGTATTCATACATAGGGTGTTTTTAGAAACTGCAGAAAATGAGAAGGAGCATGCTGAAAATTTGTTTAAATTCATAAAAGAGTTTGGAGAAGAATCAATACAAGTTGAAGCTGAAGCACCATTAGTCTGGAAAACAATGGTGGATAATTTGAAAGCAGCAATTGCCGGTGAACACTACGAATTTTCAGAAATGTATCCGGAGTTTGCGGATGTGGCTGAGAAGGAAGGTTACAAGCACATAGCTGAGAGGCTTAAAGCTATTGCAAAAGCTGAAAAACACCATGAAGAGCGTTACAAAGCTCTGCTTGAAGCCATTGAAAAGGGAACGATGTTCAAGAGGGATGAAGAGGTTGAATGGGTTTGCTTGGAGTGTGGTTACGTACACCATGGCAAAGAACCGCCAGAAGAATGTCCATCCTGCGGTCATCCGAAAGGATACTACGTTGCACGGGATATGATGAACTTGTAAAATTTTTAATTTTTATTATTTTTTGTTTTTTAAAAAATTAATCAAAAAAATTAGAGCGTAATCAACTGTCCCCCAGCGGCAACTTCGAAAAATCCAATAAGTCCTATTACCTCATCTACTACATCATCCAACTCATCTTTTGATAATCCAAGCAAGGTCATTGTAGCTTCACATGCATAAAGCTTAACCTTTCCGGTTTCCTTAGCCTCCTTAAGATAGTCAATAAACGTTGGCATGCCAGATTTTAGCAAAGCTTCTCCAACCTCCCCACTTGTCTTCCAAGCCTTGTTTTCCACCACATCCTTTTTGAAAGCCAATAGAGCATCCATCGCCAAGAAAACGTGTACTTCCATCTCCATTGCTGCAGCACCACCAGTTAAAGATGCCATTGCTTGCAGTTTCTCCAATTCACCACTGGTTTGGCAAATCACGAATTTCACCTTTCATCACCCAAGTTTTGGTACAAACAGCAACATATATTCTTTAACGTGTTTTTCAATATTGATAAAAACCGACAAAGTTTTTGATTAAATCATTCACTTGAGTTGTGAAATGTAAGTACTGTGGCAGGTATTTTGATAGCAAGGATGAGTGGAAGATCCACGTGTTAAAAGAACACGCAATGGTGGCTATTTTTGGTGCTGAAATTTTGCATCCAATGTTCCATGACCCAATGGGTTTAAACAAAAAGGTAAAGAAAGGAAGAATTAACGTTGAGGAGTTGATGGACAAAATAAGGGAATGATTTTCTAACAGAATCAACAAATCATTCAGACGAAACGAAGATCTTGTTTTCCTTCAAATTGATATCAACCCTCAACTTCTCAGTAATCATTAGGAATGCTGGCACGACTGTTAGGGCGGCAAACAGACTGAACAAAATCGCCACCAATGCCAAGAAGCCAAAATCTCTCATCATTGGAAATGGAGATAGTAACAAAGCACCAAAACCGCCAGCCATCGTTAGTGCTGAAGTAGTTATAGCCTTTCCAGTTCTTTCAACAGTTCTCTTCACAGCTTCAATTGGCATAAATCTGCTCCTTTCTTCAAAGTATCTTTCCAAAACGTGAATTGAGAAATCGATACCTAAACCGAGAATAATCGAATTCATAGTAACGCTCACCATCGTTTGTTTCATACCTAATGAAAGCATAAAAATGTTCACAATGGCAATTACAGTTGTTATTGCCAAAAGAGGGACAACAGCCTTTGAAATTGACCTGTAAACACCAAACAAAAGCAGGACAACCAACACATAAGCCCCAAGAGTTATGATTGTTTGGCTTGATAGTATTATATTGCCAATTTCCATGTACAGTGTTGCTTGCCCAGTAATGTAGTAGCTATCTTTCCAGCCAAAAAACTCCACATCCTCTTTTAGGGAACTATACAATTCCTTTTGTTTCACAAAGTCCTTTGTGTGTGCCTTTAAATACAGTGCCACCCAACTGTTGCCAGAAATGTACTTTCTCTTAGACTCTTCAGGAATCCTAGATAAAACCTCGCTTAGTCTTGAATCGTCTGGTATACCGCCTGAACGCTTGAGTAACGTTGCCAGAGATTCATAACTATCCACATACTCCTCTCTTTGAGTAATATACTTTCCAAGCTCATCTACCTTTTTAATTGTTGCAGAATCTATTTCGTCAGTTTTAAGGACAATTGTGTACGTATATTGACCACCAACAACCCTTTCTAACTCCTTGAACAGGACTATAGCGGGCAAATCTTGAGGTACATAATTTCTAAAGTTTGTCTCGAGCTTTACATTGGTATAAGCATAGCCACCAACAACTAAGACGATTACTGTTACCACCAAAATTGTCTTTGGATACTCAGCGGTTATTCCAGAAATTAGGCTTAATGTTTTCTCAAGAATTCCTATCTCACCTTCTTTTTTAATTTTAGTTTTGATCTTTTTATTTTCGCTCTCATCCCCTCTATCTCTATCAAAATTTTTATCAACTAACTTCAAGACAGATGGCAAAAACGTTAGAGTTAAACCAAACGCTATAACCAATCCGATTGCTGATAGAATTCCGAACCATCCCAATGCCGGAACACCTGAGAACAAAGAAGAGAGAAAACCGATTACAGTTGTTAGCATTGCTAATGCTATTGCCAAACCTGTGCTTACGATAGAAATTCTCACAGCCTCATCAACACTCCTCCCCTCCCTCCTCTCCTCTTCAAATCTGTTTTGCAGTTGTGCTGCATGCTCAATGGCTAAACCAATCAAAACCGGCATGAACGCGTTGGTAACTTCTGTCATGGGTATTCCTATCAGGGGACTCAATCCAAAAACAATCACGGTAAAAATTGACAGAACCAACGGCATAAAAGCCATAACTTTTCTTCTGACCGCTCCGCTGAATACAACGAATAGTATCAGTATCATCAAAACTATCGATGCCGAGGTTGTTATCCCAAGACCACTTTTAATGGCTTGCTGAATCTGATAGCTCAAAACTGGACCTCCAGTAGGCTGAACTATTACATCTGGAGGTTTTGGTGTAAACTCTATTGTCCTCACAATCTGTTCAGCTATCTTTTTGTATTTTATTGAGTCCGTAGTTGTAATTTGAACCATCATTAAGGCAAATGTCCTCTTTGGAATCATGTCCTTTGCATACATTTCCAAAGCTCTGTTCAAAACAGCCTCATCTTTTGGCAACTCCCCATAAACACTAACAACTATTGATGCTGGCGAAACGATTTCACCTACGTAATCTATTTTCTTTAAGTTGTTTGATAACCTTAACATGTACCCCAAAACTTCCCTATCAAGAACATCAGTTCCTTTTATGAAAATAAATGCATTCTCAGAACCAACTCCAAAATCCTTTGTGTACAACTCATTTTGCTTGTAAATTATGTTGTCCTTGGGGAACATGGATTCGTGCCCATACTCAAACCTGACGTTTTGGGATGAAAGTGTGGCGAGTAGTAAAATTATACCTATGGCTACAAGTATCAAACCCGGATGTTTTTGCACAAATACTGCACACTTTCCAGATTTTCCTTGAACATGGTTATCGTCTGAGCTACCTTCTCCTTCTCTTTATTGCATATCCAACAGCAATCATTACAAGTACTGCCAACACAATGAACATCGTTGTTGGTGGTTTGGCTGGAGTGACTTTAATTTCCATCTTCACGGGTTCACTTATTGCCCACTCCCCCTCCAAATCTTTGTATTTAACCTCTAAATTCAATCCGTAAAGCTTTGGTGTGGCATCCTTGCTCGCCTTAATCTTGAAGCTAACCTCTTTTGATTCGTTGGGGTTCAGCGTTCCGATGTATGCTGTATCGTCAGTTGATGAAAACGGATCAACAATTGTTATTCGGGCTGTTGCCTCTCTTATCGCAATTTTACCAGTATTTTTGATTGTAACAGAAACTATTCTTTCCCCTCCAGCAGCAATTTCTGGAATACCGATAATTTCAAACTTTATCTTCGGATTTACTTTGATTCCAATCTTTATTGCATCACTCTCAACCCATTCGTCTGCCACTTTGTATTTAAACACGATTTCCGCAGGATATACAACTGCCTTAGCTTCAGATGAGGCTTTAACCTTAAATACAGCCGTCTTCTCTTCATCAGCCTTTAAATCGCCCAAGTAATATTCAGAGCTTAACGCTGAGAGGGGTGGTGTTGTTTTTAAAGCAACACTTACCCCCTCAACATCCCTGTCACATCTGATGCTAAGCTTAACATCACCTTTGACATTAACCAACACATTACTATCAACGCTCAAAATCTCAAATTTCGGTGCGGGTTCAATGTAAACGCCGAAAGAGACAGGATCACTCTCAACAATATTTCCGTACTCATCTAAATACACCGCTTTGATCTGGAATGGGTAATTTCCTTCCTCCTTTGTGTTTATTTTGAGAGTAAACGTTGCACTTACAGTTTGGGAGAGTTTTAAATCCCCAACAAATACGGTTCCAGTTGACAAGCTCAGCATCGGTACGCTCTGGGTTAATGCTTGTGTTTTCCCCTGCATCAACTGCATCTGCAACAACCCAAACAATGATTTTAATTGCTCAGTGGTTAACGATTGAAGGGTATTTTTAGCCTCAAACTCTGAAGGAGTCACTAAGACGAGATAGGCATTTTTTCCCGTTTTCTCTCCAACGTTTTTAACTTCAACGGTAATTTTGCCTTTACCCTTAGCCTGCATGTTTTCTGCCTTAACTTTTAAGATTTCAAGTTTAACAGCCTCTTTTTCAATGTAAATTGGTATTGTTATTGTCTTTTCGACTGTATCGTATCTTATTTTGTAATACTGCGTGAACGTTTTGTATTGGTAGGTCGTCGTTTCATTTGCTCCCTGAACTGTTTTCTGATAGTAAACCCATGTAGGTGAGGAGAACTTATCCAAGGATAACAGATCACCAATTCTATCAAACTTCACCTTCAACTTCAAATCGTATTCTCCAGCTTTCACGTCATCTGACACTTTAATTTGAAATTGGAGGTTTACTGGCTGAAAAGGTGACAATGCGGGAATTTTCTGAGGAGGGGTTTTGATTTCAATGTAATCGTTCCCTTCAAGTTCCAACTCCACATTATAAGCTGTAAAAAACATGTTTTCATTGTTGGAGAAGAACATCGACTCTGAAAGGTCAGAGTAATCCACTTTCTTTTTTTCAGCGGGATTGTACACAACCAACATCACCGTCTTTTCATCACCCCTCTCAAAATGGTTCGATCCAGCTATGTATGCCGTAATGTCTGGTTTATCTTCATAATCCAGCGCGTAAACGTTTGTTGAGAGTAAGAGAATTACAACCAATGCTATAAGTAGTTTCGCAAACCTCATCCGACCACCTGTCGTTGTTACAGATACGAAAATATAAATAGTTTGCGAAAGATTGTTTTTGATGAAGTTGGTTGAGACACTAAGGTCGTTTGGGCTTTCTGAATACGAGGCTAAGGCGATGTTGACGTTGATTTCCAAAGGCGAGTTGACTGCAAAGGAGATTGCAGAACACAGCCGAATACCAAGAACATCGGTTTACGATGTAATGACATCTTTACTCAACAAGGGTTTGGTTGAATCCTACGGAAAGCCGTTGAAGTTCAAGGCTTTGAAGGTTGATGATATTATAAGCATACTCTCAAAAAAAGTGGAAGAGGGATTGAATTTGTTGAAAAAGGAGTTGCCAGCGATAGAAAGCAGTGTTGAGGTTGAGGAGGTCAGAGTGTATAGAGGGGATATCTTGATGAACAAATTGATGGATTACGTGGAGAATTCCAGTAAAAAAATAGTAGCAGTCCTGTCCCACATACCCGATGATATTAAAGAAATACTCGAGAGGGCTAAATGCAGGTTGATTGTGGCTTCGTCCAATGCAAGGGTTGTCAAGAATGCAGAAACTTACGAGTTTGTAAAAAGGTATCATGCAGAAACTTGTCACGGGATAATCGTTTTTGATGACAGTGTTGTGATGATGTTATTCAAAAATGGGCTGAACTTGGGCATTGTGGGAGATGGAGAGGGGTTGGTTTCGTTGTATACAATGCTTGTTGACTTTTTCTTGGAAAAAGCCCGTTCAGAAGATATTAAATCAGCATAAAACAAATTAAACTACCCATCCTTCCACCTCAATCTTTCTACCAGTCTTTCTTGCTATTAAAACCCGGATTAAACACACCATACACAACATCATCCAAAATGGAGAGTAGATGAAGTAGTAAATCGGCAAAACCCACAGATCTATTTTGTATTTGAACTTCTCTGCCAAAATTAAAATTACCATCATCCAAACCATGAAGGTTGAGAACAAGACTAACACATTTTTTGAGAAATGTATGCCGTAAACCACAACTAGAACTAAAGAAATAAGCTTAGAAGGTATGAAAACTATAAACGGCAGTAAAAAGTAGAGTATTTTAAAGAATACATCATCCTGTATAATCAAATTGACCAGAAATCCCAAAAATGCTGGATAGAGTATCAGCAAAGCAGGAATCCAGAGTCTGGGCTTTTTTAAAATTTCCTTATAGTACTCAAGAAAGACCTCAGCACCACCGATTGCCCATCTCTCCCTCTGTATCAACCAAGACTTGAAGGTGGACGGTGATTTTGTTATAGCCTTACCAAAAACCCCAACTTTGTAGCCTTTAATTGCAAGCCTCAAACCCAAATCCGTATCTTCGTTTATCTTAGCTCTGAAACCAATTTTTTTGATTACATCCCCTTTAATTGCAAACGCCGCACCATTCAATCCCAAGCATGAGTTCAGTTTTGAGGATAGTTTTGAAGTTATTAACATGTTCAAATAGTCAATTCTTGCCAACTTCTCAATCAAAGATGAGGCATTTACCTCCTTACCTATCTCTACTGCATCGTACCTCTCAAAACAACTCAGAAGTTCATCAACATCAAAGTCTATTCTGGTGTCAGAGTCAATAAACAAGATGTAATCGCCATTGGCAAGTTTTAAGGCATCGTTTAACGCCCTCCACTTCCCCCCCTTTTATCACTTACTGTGGCTTTTAGATGGTGCTCTTCTATCAACTGCAATAGTTCATCTTCAGGCTCATCGGCAGCCACTATGATTTCACAATTGCAATCCCTTGGCTTCTTTACATTGTATTTTATGAATCCCAATTTCTTGTAGGTTGTAACTACAACACTAAGCTTACAATCCATTCTGAGTTAGGTTTTTATTTTTTGTATAAGTAATTTACTATTTCTCAATAATTCTGTATTTACTACTGCCCAATCCCAACTCCTCACCGTATTCTATTTGGGCAAAGGGATCCGTCCACTCCCAAAATCTGTTGTGTGCGAGCAAAGACTCCTGATTTAGACTGGCTCTTGCCAAAACATCGAGACAGGACTTATCAACTGATATCATATCACGGGAGGCGAAAACACCAACATCAGAAATTACCGGCAAGTCGCTGTACGGATGGCAGTCACAGTGTGGAGTTACATCTATCATGAAGTTTATAAATGCAAAGTTTTCCTTACCAACTACATCAAAAACACCTTTGGCACACTCAACTATCCTCTCTGAGATCTCTCTACCTTCAATCCAGTCTATGTCTATTGCATTTTCCTCACAAACCTCTTTGCAACCGGTGCATTTCAAGCATTTGCTTTCATCAATCTGGAAGTTTACTATTGCATTGGTCGGACAAATTTCAACGCATTTACCACATTCATTGCAGTTCTCATTGATCCTTGGATAACTTCTACAATGCAGGTCAAACTTGGATGGTTTTGCAACACATCCAACACCAACGTTCTTTATACTCCCACCCACCCCAGCCTGCATGTGCAGTTTGAAGTGGGTAGCACAAACCACAGCATCAACTTCGGCAATCGTTTTGGCAACGTAAACCTTCTTTAGGTGTTTACCATCTACTTCAACTTCAACAAAGTCAAATCCCAGCATACCGTCTGCTATTATTATTGGTGCATTGACTGTTTGCGAAGTGTAGCCATTTTCCTCAGCAATTAATAATCTACCCAAAGCTGTACATCTGTCCCTCGTCAATCCTAAGCCCGTCGTTTCTGTAACAAAAACTCTACCTCCCTTTTCTTTTATCTTTTCAGCAATCTTTCTGATGAAGACTGATCTCAACGTTTTTGTTGTTCCTCTCTCACCAAAATGAGTTTTTAATGCTACGATGTCTCCTTTGGATATAAAATCGAGGATATTGCTCTCATCAATCAACTTTTCCAGCTTGCTAACCAAGCTTAGGTGTGGTTGATACCACAAATCGGGATCAACAACCTTAGCCCTAGCATCGGTAAAGAAAACTTCCTGCATGTCCTTTTGTTAATCCAATCCTTTTTAATTGTTGTTATTTTCCTGCTCTTAGTGATATATTCTGTGTAAAATGAAAAAGTTAGGGATAGTTGAAGCTCTCCCCAGGTTTGAGAATTATGACTTTGACATCAAGTTTCTCTTCAACAGCTTTTTTAAACTTCTCAGGATTTTGTTCAATTACTGGAAACGTATTGTAGTGCATTGGAATGGCCACCTTTGGCTTTACAAGTTCTAAGGCTTTAATTGCTCCTTTAATACCCATTGTGTACCAATCACCGATTGGTGTAAGCATAATTTCAGGTTTGTGTAACTCACCGATCAACTGCATATCCAAAAATACGTCCGTATCGCCAGTATGGTAAACCTTCGCATCCATTTCAACGATTATCCCTGCTGGCATCCCCGCACTGATTATCGTGTCATCCTCCTCAACATCTGATGAGTGCCATGCGGGCGTCATTGTAAATCTCACTCCCCTAACCCTCGATGTTCCACCTATGTTCATACCAACAGCCTCAACGTTCTTCCTCGCCAGAATTCTTGACAACTCATGGATACAAACAATGGGTGCATCGTTTCTCTTCGCAATCTCAACAGCATCACCCAAGTGGTCTCCGTGTCCGTGCGTTACAGCGATAACATCTGTTTTTATTTCCTCAACATCTAACGGGCTGAGAGGGTTTCCCGTTATGAACGGGTCTACTAACACCCTCTTTTCTCCCTCCAACAAAAAAGCTGCATGTCCCAACCAAGTTATCTTCATTTTTACCACCCCTCGTTTTTAATTTTACCTCCAAATTAATAAGCTTTTACGAGAAATTTTAATTAGATGAATCAGCCAGATTACCTGCTTAAAACCATAATTCTAAATCTATCGGCAGCCCTCGCAGTGTTGTTTGCTATCTCACCAAGATGCACAACCCACGTGATCATCAACTGAGCATCGAGGGGGTGCATGTCATCGGCATTAAACAGCTTGTTGTGCAATCCGATTTGGATCATATCACACTCGTGCTCCAAATTTTCAATCTCGGGAACGTGTAATAATGCCTCAGCTATTTCCTTCTTGCTAAATGACGATGCCACCAAAGTAGCAATGTGATCCATCAGCTTTTCGTATTCGTTCACAGCTTCCATTATCTTTGCAAGTAAAATGTTAAATTCATCCCAAATATCTTCTGGAGCTGTTTTGACGTTTCTGAACGTTAACATGTGTCCAACGTGTTCACAGTAATTGATTATCTCATCCTGAACAGTTAAAAAATTCAGCAAATCGTGCCTATCAACGAGCAACATTAAGGAGTTCGTTATATTTCCCCTAATCTCTTCCTTTATCTTATCAGCTTCGTGTTCAAGTTCATCTATCTCATCTCTCAGTTTTTCAACTTCATCAAATTTTCCTTTTCTGTAAGCGTGAAACTGCTTTTGAAGTAGCCCTACAGCCCTACCACAAACTTCAGCGTGCAGTCTAAGGGCTTTAAATGGAGAATATCCAAATACATCTGTTACACTCCTTATGAACTTCATATGAATATCACCATCAAGGTGTAGAGGGCTATAGATAGCCCAGCGGCTACTGGAACAGTTACAAGCCAAGATATAATAATTTTTCTTACGACGCTTAAATCAACACTTGCCAAACCACCAGCCAGACCAACGCCAATAACACTTCCAACCAACGTGTGGGTTGTTGAAATTGGCATTCCAAGCATCGAAGCAGACAAAACAGTTGTAGCAGTGGCAAATTCAGCAGAAAAACCTCTTGTGTAGGTTAACTCTGTAATCCTTTTTCCAACAGTCTCTATAACTCTGTAGCCCCACGTGGCAATACCCACTGCTATACCCAAACCTCCTATAGCCAGCACCCATATTGGCGTTTTCTGCCCTAAAAATCCCAAAGAAGCAGCAATTGGGCCAGTAGCATTGGCTACGTCATTACTACCGTGGGCAAAGGCAACGTAACATGCAGTCAAAACTTGTAAATACCTAAAAACGTGTTCAACCTTGGAAATTGTGTATCTGTCTAAGATAGCTACCCTGATTGCCATGAAAATTAGGAAAGCAATAAAGGCGCCAAACAATGGTGAAATTACCCAGCTTGCCACAATCTTAGCCATAACCCCCCACTGAATGTCTGTAAGCTTTAAATATCCTTGTGAAACTGCTGCAAGACCAAAACCCAGCATTGCTCCTACAATTGAATGGCTTGTTGAGATGGGCAGATGGTAATAAGTTGAGAGCGTAATCCAAAAACCTGCTGATAGCAATGCAGCCAAAGCGCCTATAGCAACTAAATGTGGGTCTAAGAGTTGAATTGGTACAATTCCCTTGGCAATTGTATTAGTAACCCTTTGCCCCGCAAAAACAGCTCCGCAAAATTCTAGTAATGCGGCAACAAAGATGATTTGTTTTAACGTTAAAGCACCACTACCGTAAGATGTAGCCATAGAATTAGCAGCATCGTTAGCACCAATATTCCAAGCCATATAAAGTCCAGCTATAATAGCTAAAATTACGATTAACGTGAGCATGGTCGGAGTTACTAAGCCAAATATTTTAAGTTTTTGAAATTTGGCAAAATTTGGTCAATTCATTCAAAAAAATTAATGTGGATAATCCTCTGCTAAAGCCTCATAAATTGGACATTTAAAGCAATCCCTCTCCTCCTCCCTATCATAAATACACCTTATAGCAGGATCGTGAATGCATTCCATAATTTTTATTCTTTTTGAGCGTACTTAATCTTTTTGTTGTCTTGTTTGAATTAAATTGAATTTGAATCAAATTTGATCTGCCAAATGAGAAGTTGAAATAAGTTAGATGGGAAAAAGACCCAGCTACCAAGTTTTTCTATATCATTCTCTTTTAATCGACTCTTTATAAATTTCTCTGCATAGTGAAGTGGAATGACTAAATACTCATCATTTTCTATGTCAATGCTGTTGTTAACATTTTTAAACAAAACCTTTAGAACTTGATACCCGTTTCTCTCTTTTTTATACCAAATATCTTCTTCATCACCCTCTTTGTACATTCCCAACCTATGCAACGCTTTCTTCAGTTTGTTTTTATCGGTAAAGATGTTTAATTTGTTTGAAGAATTTGTAAAACCTGCTTTTACCTCCGCAATAATGCCAACAATTTTATTTTTATCAATATAATTAAATAAACCTTCATCATCAAATGAAACTTCTTTTCTACCTATATATTCTACAGTTCTAGGCAACCTTATTGCAAGAAGGTCTGCATCTCCACGCATCG
Source organism: Archaeoglobales archaeon (assembly GCA_003662995.1). GTDB lineage: Archaea > Halobacteriota > Archaeoglobi > Archaeoglobales > Archaeoglobaceae > B5-G16. The sequence continues at coordinate 13,689 of QMZC01000005.1, read as the reverse complement.
TTTTGTTTTCGGTGTGTAGCACGAAATTAGATATAATAAAAAATCCATTTAACCTCAAATACCAATATGCTAGTTCTTCACCGTAATTTAGCATAATCTATTACTTTGAATCCAATACATAATGTTTTTGTAGTTTTACTTTCTAAAATTTTTGTTTTTAATCAATAAAAATAAAAAAGAATTTAACTCAGAACGTCATTTGTTATCTTTATTCTTTATGATGTATCATATTATTTCAGCTTCTAATTTTTCTAAATCCGCACGATTCATCTCACGCATAGGCTCTATTCATTTCCCCATCAGGCAAATTTTCCAACTTATTGTTTAGTATTGCTATTACTGCATTTGCAATAGCAAATTTGATGAATTCTCCCATGTGTTCTACCATCTCACCGTTAGATTCCGTGATTAATATCTCAAATAGATTTATGATTAGATATCTGTCAAGAAGAACCCTATTTTCATCTACCAGACTTGATTTATTTACCTTATCCATATAGCTTCCATACACACTCCTAAATTCCTCCAACAACTCTTCTAATTCTACCACCAATATTTCAAATTCATCCATTTTTTATCACCTCCTTTTCCTCAACTATATTAGCAAAACTGATAACAAATCGTTATAAATCAACATACATGTCGGTTACAAAAAATAACAGATGATAAAGTTTCTTTGCTTTTTTCAAAATCGTTTGTCACTGCTTTGTAACTAACTTTTGATACATCACGTTCAGATATTTTTTATACTGCCACAAATTAATTTAGTTGTGGACACAAAAGAATACGTAACACATCCATTAATCAAAGAAAAAAAGATTGAAAGGAGGAATTACCAGATAGCCATTGCTGCAACGGCTTTAATAAAAAACACGTTAGTAATAATCCCTACTGGGTTGGGCAAAACGGTCATAGCCTTGTTAGTTATAGCAAGCAGGCTGTTGAATAAAGACGGAAAGGCTTTGATACTTGCCCCAACAAAGCCTTTGGTTGAGCAGCATGCAAGCTTTTTTAGGGAGAATTTGAAGATAAATCCCGATGAAATTGTGGCGTTGAGTGGTGAGATCAAGCCTGAGAAGAGGGGGGAGTTGTGGAAGGATGCAAAGCTTGTTGTCTCTACTCCCCAAGTCATCGAAAACGACTTAATTACGGGAAGAATATCGTTGAAAGATGTTGTACATCTAACGTTTGATGAAGCCCATAGGGCTGTTGGTAATTACCCTTACGTTTTTATTGCAAAAGAGTATTTGAAGCAATCTAAAGATCCGTTGATTTTAGCTATAACAGCCTCTCCGGGCAGTGACATCGAAAGAATTAGAGAAGTTGTAGAGAATTTGGCAATTGAAGAGATTGAAATCAGGACCGAATACAGCAGAGACGTAAAGCCCTACGTTCATGAAAAGAAGATTGAATGGGTTAAGATTGAGATGCCAGAGGAGCTTAAAGAGATAAAAGATGCTTTAGAGAGAGCTTTGGAGATTAGATACAAAAAACTTGAGAAGTTGGGATTTGCTGTAAAAAACATGAGCAAAAAAGACCTACTAGCCTTGCAAGAGACTTTGCAGGTTGAGGCTGTAGAGACAAACAATAGCCAGCTCTTTGATGCTTTGTCAATTTTAGCTGAGATAATGAAGATTATGCATGGAATCGAATTGATTGAAACTCAAGGATTAGATGCTTTAAAACACTACTTAAAAAAACTTGTTAGCGAGGGTAAATCCAAAGGAGGCAGTAAGGCGGCAAAGAGCATAGTAAACGATCCCGTTTTTAGAGAAGCCGTCATCAAAGCTGTGAAGTGTAAGGTGGAGCATCCAAAGATAGAGAAATTGAAGGAGATAGTTTCCAAGCAGTTAAATAGAAACAAAGACTCAAGAATAATTGTATTTACGAATTTTAGAGATACTGCTGAGGTTATAGCAAAGGAATTGCAAGGATTAGCCCCAACATCAAAGTTCGTGGGGCAGGCAAATAGGGTGGATGACAAGGGAATGAGACAGAGAGAGCAAGTTGAGATCCTTGACAAGTTCAGGAAGGGGGAAATCAAGGTTTTAGTAGCGACTTCTGTTGGTGAAGAAGGATTGGATATTCCATCAACGGATTTGGTCGTGTTTTATGAGGCTGTACCATCAGAGATTCGGGCTATACAAAGGAAAGGGAGGACTGGAAGGGTTAGAGAAGGTAAAATAGTGGTTTTAATAACCAAAGGGACGAGAGATGAAGGATATTACTGGGCAAGTTTGAGGAAAGAGAGGATGATGTACGAAAAGCTCTACGAATTAAAAGAAAAATTAAAGATCAAAGTTGACAAACAACAGAGCAATTTAGAGAAGTTCTATGAACTTGAATACCCTAAGCTAACAGTTTATGTGGATTCGAGAGAAGCAAAGTCAGGAGTGGTTAAACACCTATACGATTTGGGTGTGGATATAAGAATAAAGAATTTGGACGTTGCAGACTACGTTGTGAGTGATAGGGTCGCAATCGAAAGAAAGACTGTTGAGGATTTTGCTGATAGTTTAATTGGAAAGGAAAGGTTGTTTGGACAGCTTTTAAGGTTAAAAAACGCCTATCAAAAGCCGTTGCTGATAATTGAGGGTGATAACCTTTACAGGAGGGTGCATCCGAACGCAATAAGGGGGGCTATTGCTGCAATAGCTGTGGATTTGGGCATACCAATAGTACAAACATCAAATACGAACGAGACGGCTGAATTGATACTGGCTATAGCTAAAAGGGAGCAGGAAGCTAAGGAGAGGCAAGTATCATTGCATGCTGGAAAGACTAAGAGAAGTTTGAAAGAGCAGCAGGAGTACGTTGTGTCGGCAATCTCAGACATTGGGCCTGTTATAGCCAAAAACTTGCTCAACGAGTTTAAGACGATTGAAAGAATAGCCACTGCAAGCGAAGAAGAACTAACAAAAGTTCCAAAAATTGGTAAGAAAACGGCTGGAAAGATTAGGAGGTTGATGACGACCCCATACGACGAAGCGGAATTTATATTTGATTAGCTTAAGTTGATAAGTTCGCCGATTACATCGTTTGGTTAAACGTTAGATTTTCTGCTAAAAGCTATATAACCTAAAAATTAACCCCCGTAAAACTTCAATCTCACAACCTCTCCACCCGGCGTATAAACGGCAACGTTGCACGGCATTGGATTCAAATTGACCTTTTTCTGAAACTCCGTTTGAGCTTGCCACGTGCTTGAATTCACAACAAATACACCCCTATAAAACGTTGTACCGTAAGTGTGAACATGCCCTCCATGCAGTATGTCTGGAATTTCGTCAATCACCAAATAGTCCTCCTTCTCTGGAGCTATTGGACTCCTCCCCCCATACATCGGTGCTAAATGTCTTCTTTTTAACAACTCCACCATTGCCTCTTGGGGCTTTGAATAGCTCAACCTTGGAATCTTTGTGACAACATCATCCAGACTTCTTCCGTGGTAAATCAACAATTTCAGTCCATCCAAATTGAGGAGCGACGGGTTTCCAACGTTCATAACGTTGTTTGAAAATAAGTTTGCGAACTCTTTCGGTAATGCTGGCTGAGGTTCTGCTTGCCTAACAGCGTCGTGGTTTCCGGGTGCTACGATAACCTTGATCCTCTTGGGTATTTTTTCAATCTGCCTTGCCGCCTCCTCATACTGCCCATAGACATCTAAAATTGCCAAATCTTTATCCTGATTTGGATAAACTCCTACACCATCAACAACGTCTCCAGCAAGAACAACGTACCTCACACTTTCAGCAACCTCAACCATCTTCTCATTCCCAACTTCAAAATTCAACCACTTCACAAACACATCCCATTCCTTCTCCAAAAACTCCTTACTCCCAAAGTGTGTGTCGGAGATGAAGACAATCGAAAAATCTTTCTTTTTCTTATTCCCATTTAACGGCACATCTGGAAAGACTATTCTGTCGGCAATTATGTTGTTTCCTCTCAACACCCCAGTGACGCCTATAACCTCATCTCCCATCAACTCTAAAGCTGTGTCTTTAAGCTTTCCCGTAGCAATAAAACGTATTGAGTCTGTATTATCTTCCAATTCAACGAGAACATTACCATTCTGCGTTTCTCTAACGTCTTTAACCATCCCTATGACCTCAACGTTATCAGATTTAATCTTCTTAACGTTGGAGATGCTTACGCTGTTAAACCGCTGCCTCAAAATCCTTGACAGTTTCTCAAACCTCGAATTGAAGTATGCAACAAAGTCGTCAACGTTACCTTCACACGCTGAAACGCCAGTAACATCCTTTAAAACGCAAATGGATTCCTTAGGCGTTACATCTAACGCTGAACCGTTTAAGCTTACAGATCTCATTTCTACATCTCTCTTCTTTTTAATCCTAATTTCGTTTAAGATGGGAAGAATGTCGTCAGATGTCAGAATAAAACTACCATCAACTGCCCTACAAATTTTGGGAATTAAATCATCCAATTCATCCCTAAATTCTTTGAGAATTTCAATTGCTGACGGGTGTACATTGTAGCCATGCATGGCGAATTTTGTAATAATTAACTTAGATTCGATATCTTTAATTACCATCCTTCATCCTCCCTGTTATGGACATTAAGGCTAAAGCAATCAATCTATTGAAAGACTTACTCTCAACTTTAATTATAGTTGCGGTTGTGGTTGGTGTTGGTATTGCCATAACTGGTACATGGCCCTTCATGGTGGCAGTCGAATCTGGGAGTATGGTGCCAAACATGTACAAAGGAGACGTAGTTTTTCTTGTTAGTCCTGACAGAACAAAAATTGTGACGTGGGAGGAGGGCAAGCAAACAGGATACAAAAGCTTTGGAAATTACGGTGATGTTATAGTCTATTATCCAAATGGAGTTAAAGGCAGGACACCAGTCATACATAGAGCTATGTATTGGGTTGAAGAAGGGGAGAAGATGCCAAATGGTGAGCCAGCACCAAATTCTGGATACATAACTAAGGGAGACCACAACGCCATGTACGATCAACCCTATCTCTCAAATCCAGTAAAGAAGGAGTGGATTGTTGGTGTTGCAAAGTTTAGGATACCTTTTGTTGGTTACTTCAGGCTAATTTTTGGGTGATAACTTGATATACTACTTATTAGCCTTAATTCTTGGATTAGTTGTGGGAATCTTGTTTAAAGATAAGGATATCCCAACAAACAAGCTTATGTACATCGTATTACTTTTCTTAATCTTCTTTTTAGGAGTAAACATAGGAAACACGTTAGATTTGCAAGAGTTGTCCCAAGTAGGAGTTTTGTCGTTGGTGTTTGCTTTAACGACAATAGCATTCTCATACATCTTTTCAAAGGCAATGCGAGGTGTTTAAATGACTAAACTCATAGTTGTTGTGTTATTAACCTTGGTCTTAGGAATGTTGGTTGGTTTTTCAACCACCGTAAGCTTTACTGATTTGCTCGTTGAGCTGTTTCTGATAATCTTACTTTTCGTTATCGGCATTGAGATAGGAAGAGATGCAAAGGTTGAGAAGTTCAAAGAAGTTTGGAGAGATGGCGCAGTCCTTTGTATTGGCACGATTGCGGGCTCTTTGATTGCTGGAGTAGTTTTATCTTTCCTGCTAAAACTCGATTTAAAACTTTCAGCATCCGTAGCCTTGGGAATGGGGTGGTATTCATTGACAGGCCCATTTCTAGCAAAAACGATCGGCTCTTTTGCTGGAGCCTTAGGTTTTACATCAAACTTCTTGCGAGAAGTGATGACGATATTTCTCTACCCAAAGCTGAATGACAAAAAGGCGGCAATATCGATTGGTGGGGCAACGACAATGGATTCCACATTACCAATAATCTCAAGCTTTTCAAACCCGCAGATTTCGCTAATAGCCTTTGTCCACGGATTTATAATATCTGCAGCCGTTCCTTTGTTGCTGATGTTGGTAACATCGCTTTGATTATCTTTAGAATTTGGGTCTTAAGTTTGCAGAACAGTTACAAATCCAAATCCAACGGAAAGTGACAAGCTACCAAATGTCCTTTACCTTCAAGCTTTGGCTCTTCCTTACTGCAAATTTCTTTTGCGAATGGACATCTCGGATGGTATCTGCATCCAGATGGTGGCTCCCTTGGATTTGCCACATCACCAATGATTTCAATGTTAATCTCCCTCTTCAAGAACGACGGGACTGCAGACAGTAATGCTGCTGTATATGGATGTTTTGGATGGTGTATGACTTTCCTCGTCTCCCCAATCTCCACAATTTTTCCCAAATACATTACAGCAATTCTATCCCCAACAAGCCTTGCAACCGATAAATCGTGGGTGATAAACAACATGCTTAAGCTGTACTCTGCTTTGAAAGACATTAACAAGTCCAAAATTGATGCCCTCAAACTAACATCGATCATTGAAACCGGTTCATCAGCAACAACAAACTCAGGCTTTAGAATCATAGCCCTCGCAATCGCTACCCTCTGCCTCTGCCCGCCAGAAAGCTGATACGGCAATCTGTTGTAGAATTGTTCAGCAGGCACCAGTCCAACCCTTTCCAACATCTGCAATGCCAACTCCTTAGCTTCCCTATTTTCAGCGATGTTGTGAATTAGTAATGGGTCTTCCAAATGCTCCCCGATCTTCATCTTGGGATTTAGAGATGCGTATGGGTCTTGGAAGATCATTTGTAGATGTTTTCTTATCTTCCTAAATTCTTCCTTGCTTAATTTGGTGACGTCCTTTCCCTTAAACACTATTTTTCCATCTGTAGGCTCTTCAAGTCCAACGAGAATCCTACCAGTCGTTGTTTTACCGCAACCGCTCTCCCCAACCAAAGACAACACTTCGCCCTTCTCCATTTTGAAAGACACGTCATCAACAGCCCTAATGTATTCAATTTTCTTTGACAGCAACACTTCTATTACTGATTTTTGCACGGGAAAATACTTCTTTAGATTTTTTACCTCAATTACTTCAGCCATTGTTCTCACCATACAACCAGCATTTTACAACCCTTCCATCAACGCTAAACGTTGGTGGCTCTTTATCGCACACATCCATCGCCTTTGGACATCTCGGCTTAAATCTGCAACCCTTTGGTGGATCAATTAAGTCTGGAAGAAAGCCGAGCATTGGCTTAATATCTCTATCCTCCCACACATCTGGAACTGAGCCAATTAATCCCTCTGAATATGGATGGAGAGGCTCATTGGCAAGCTTGTTTGCTTTGCCGAATTCAATTAGCCATCCGGCGTACATTACAGCAATCTTATCACTTCTGTCAGCAGCTAAGGCAAAATCATGGGTGATTAAGATTATAGCCCTGTCTTCTTTCTTCATATCCTCAAGCAAGTCCATTATCTTCTCTTGAACGATTACATCTAAGGCTGTTGTAGGTTCATCAGCGATCAACAGCTTTGGATTTAAAGAGACCGCTAAGGCAATCATAACCCTCTGCCTCTGTCCACCAGAAAGCTGGTGGGGATAATAATTTACTCTATCTCCCGGCAATCCAACTTTCTCAAGCAGTATTGATGCTTTCTCCCATGCTTCCTTCTTGTCAACCCTTTCATGCTCAATTATCGTCTCAACGATTTGATCTCCAATCTTTTCTAATGGATCTAAACTCGTCATCGGGTCTTGAAAGACCATCCCAATCTCTTTACCCCTCAACCTCCTCATTTCCTCTTCGCTCAACTTAACCAAATCCCTACCATCAAAAACGATTTTGCCATCAACAATCTTTCCTGGAGTATCTACAAGGCGAATAATTGAATAAGCTAAGGTTGATTTACCGCAACCGCTCTCTCCAACTATTGATATAAATTCTCGCCTATCAACACCGATGCTAACGTTGTCAACTGCCCTTAAAACTCCACGTTTTGAATAGAAGTACGTCTTCAGATTCTTTACATCGAGCAGCATCATCTCTCCCTCCTCGGTGCGTAGATTTCACTCAACCCCTCTCCAATCAGAGCGAATCCCAATGAAAGCAACATGACCATTAAACCGGGAAACGTGATCATCCACCAATAGCCTGCAGGCAAATAGGGTCTTCCTGCACTTAATTCAAACCCCCAGTCTGGAGTTGGGGCTGTAACAATAAAACCCAGAAAGCTCAAACCAGCCTCAGTCAATATTGCGTCTGCGACACTCAACGAAAATACAACTACTGCGGTTGTAACCACGTTTGGTAAAATGTATCTCCCCATTATTCTCATGTCTTTTGCCCCTATAGCCTTTGCAGCTTCAACGAAGAGCCTTGATTTCAAAGACAACGTTTGTCCTCTAATCATCCTGAAGTAAGTCGGAACGTAAACGACTGAAATTGCAACCACTGCATTGATAACACTTGGCCCCAACATGGCAGCAATAGCGATGGCTAATATTAAGCTTGGAAATGCGTACATGCTGTCCATGAGCATTGAGATTGCCCTATCAAGTTTACCGCCAAAATATCCTGAAATCAAACCCAAAGGCACACCAATTGACATTGAGAGAAAAGAGGCGGAAAAAACAACCATCAAAACGATTCTTGATCCATAAATAATGCGGGAAAAGATGTCTCTACCCAAGTTATCCGTTCCCATTAGGTGTTTGGCTGAAGGTGAGCTAAGAACATCACCACTCGACTTAGTTGGATCGTATGGGGCAATTAAGGGGGCAAACACAGCCATAATTAAAACTACGCAGACCATAGCTAAACCGCTTACAACCATCCATCGTCCTTCCACATCGGGGATTTTGAACACCGTTGTTGCGAGATTCTTTACCTCCATGCTGTCACCTCAATACCTTATTCTTGGATCGAGTAGTGCATAGACTATGTCAACGATCAAACTTATCAAAGCCACAAACAAAGCGTAAAACACTATCGCTCCCTGAACTGATGTGTAATCCCTATACTGAATTCTTTCAAGCAAGAAAGTACCCATACCGGGCCATGAGAAGGTTGTTTCTGTTAACACTGCTCCCGCAAGCAGTATTGCAAATTGCAAACCCATCAACGTTATGACTGGGATGAAAGCATTCTTCATCGCATGCTTCACAACCTTTCTCTCCCTCACACCCCTCGCCCTATAAGCAACTATGAAGTCTTGGCTTAGGACGTCAATTAGGTTGTTTCTCAGCAATCTTGTATAAGCTCCAGACAGCACAATTCCCAAAACCAAAGCGGGTAGGAAGATGTGGGATAAAGAATCAATCAGAGCGTTGAAGTTTAGTGTTAACAAACTATCCAAAACGTATAATGAGGTTATTGTTGTCGGCTCACTCCCAGGAGTTATCCTTCCACCTATCGGGAGTAGTTTTAGATATACACCACAGAGCATCTGCAAAAGCATACCAAACCAAGGAATGAACAAAGTATAGGCAACGATGCTGTATATTCTCATTGAAGAGTCGATCTTACTGCCCCTTCTAAAAGCGGCAATTGCTCCAGTTATAACTCCGATCAAAACGCTCAACGTAAATCCGAAAATCGTTAATTCAAGTGTGGCGGGAAACCGAAGCATTATTTCATCTATAACGGGTCTTTTACCCCAAATCATCGATTTGCCAAAGTCTCCTCTAAGGATGTTAAACAAGTATTCAAAATATTGAACAATTAAAGGTTTGTTCAACCCTGCCTCTTCCCTCAACTTCTCGACCACTTCTGGCGGTACTTTTTGCCCAACCATTGCCGCTATTGGATCGCCGGGCAATATTCTAAGTATAAAGAAGACTACGGTCAGCAATATAAGTACAGTTGGTATAACCAACAATGCCCTTGTAACTATGTATGCCTTTAGGGATGCCATCGACTAAGCTGTAACGCTAGTATTAAAAAGTTTACCAGTTTTTAAATAATCTGAAAGCGAAAGATATTTAATTTAGCTGAAATTAACAGAATAAAAAATTAAAAAAGGAATTATTGCCAATACAACAAGTAGTATCTGAATATCATCGTTGGGTCCAATACTATGCCACCAATGTTCTTCTTGGCAACAACGAAGAGCTTTCCTTGGATGAGGGGCACAATAGGTGCATCCTCTCCCAACTTGTCTTGCACCTGCTCGTAATACTTCGTCCTTTCATTTATGTCTGTTGAGGTTGCAGCCTTCTCAAGCAATTCATCCATCTCTGCATCGCTGTATGGAAAGCCAAGCCATCTGTTAGCTCCAGTCTTCAAGAACGGCGTTGTGTAGTCGTCTGGATCGATGTAGTCTGGATACCAGCCAAACAGTGATGCCATCATTGCCGACTTCCTCGCATAATCAACGTATGTAGCCCATTCGGCACTCTTTAATTCAACACTTATCATTCCAGTCTTCTCAAGTTGTTCCTTCAGAACTTGAGCCAAATCCTTTTCTGTATCGCCGTAATGGGTGGGAGTCCACCATAGTTCAAGCATGAGCTTATCTTCTTCGCTATATCCTGCTTGGGTAAGCAATTGTTTGGCTAAATCAAGGTTGCCATCACCGTACATCGTCTTGAAGACATCCTTATGACTCCACATGCCCTTTGGCACTAATGAATACAATGGCTCAACTGAACCCAAGTAAACCCTTTGGGCAATATCGTTTCTGTCAATTGCAGCAGCAATAGCCTGCCTCACAAGCTTATCCTTTGTTGGATACTCCGTTGACTCGTTTCCATTCAACACGAGGTATCTTATGAAAGCTCCAGGAACCTCAATTACGTTGAGGTTTGCATTCTGCTTCAACGATTGAATGTCAACTGGGGCTAATGTTCTCCATGCTATGTCAATTTCACCCTTCTCAATAGCCAGTCTTAGCGTTGTAGCATCTTGATAGAATCTGACAATTATCTTGTCTGTTTTGGGTTTGTCGCCAAAGAAGTACGGATTTGGCTCAAGTATCAACTCCTGGTCTCTCACCCACTTTGAAATCTTGTATGGTCCAACACCACCAGCAGTCTGATCAGCATCTATTTCATTTGCCTTGTAATTTGGATGCACTGGGAAGTATGGAGGCGTGGCTACCAAAGCGAGGAAGTATGAGATTGGTTTCTTCAATGTGAATTTGACTGTATATTCATCAACAGCCTCGACTTTGTCAACAAAGTCGGTTACAAGCCACGATGGATCGCCAGCAATCGTCATGACTCTGTTTATGCTTCTCACGACATCCTCTGCTTTACAAGGTGTACCATCAGCGAACTTCAAGTCCTTTCTCAGATGGAATATGTAAACCGATCCGTTATCCTTTATTTCGTAGCTTTCAGCCAAGTATGGCTCTAAATCAGTAGTTCCAGGCTTGTACCTCATTAACCCTCCCATTACGTTTTGCAAGACCTCCCAAGTGTAGAAGTCGTAGGCGTTTGCCGGGTCTAAGTCTGTCACTTTATCCGTTACACCGATTGTTATCGCTTTTGTCTCAGGTGTTTCTGTTGCTACAGGTGTTGGTGTGGCTTTTTTCTCTGGTTGTGCGCAACCACTGAAAGCAATCAATACTGCAATAACGAACAAAATTGCTAGTTTTTTCATCTTCACCACCATTTATGAATAACGAATTCTGTTTTAATATAGTTTATGGGATTCGTAAATTTTTAGCTGTTAAATTGGTTGATTATGATGATTGAACATTTAAATAGGCAATAGAAATTTATAAGCTTTGATGTACTAAATTTATGCTCAATATTGAAGAAATTGCCGATTATTTAAATTCAATAACACTTGTCGATAAGAATGTAGAAGCATATTTGTACGATGAAACCCCCAAAGACGTTGCACCAAAACCAAACAAAAACGTTGTAGTTGTTAAGCCGTCGAGCGTTGATGAAATATCAAAGGTTGTCAGATATGCTAATAAAAACAGAATTCCCATTGTTGTTAGAGGTGGGGGGACGGGATTGAGTGGAGGTGCAGTACCGATAAAGCCTAGCATAGTTATTTCGATGGAAAAATTAAACAGAATTTTAGAGATTGACACTCAAAATTTGACAGTCACGTGCGAGGCTGGAGTAACCTTAAGAGCATTAATTGAAGCTGTAGAAAGGGTTGGATTGAGCTTCCCGCCCCATCCGGGCGATGAGAGTGCTACGATTGGGGGGATGATCTCCACAAACGCTGGAGGGGTTAGGGCTGTAAAGTATGGGGTTATGAGAAATTATGTTTTAGGATTAGAAGTTGTTTTGCCAAACGGTGAAGTTTTAAAGCTTGGTGGGAAGGTTATAAAGAACGTAACTGGCTATAACTTGATGCATTTGATAATAGGAAGTGAGGGTACGCTGTGCATTGTAACAAAGGCTATTATCAGAATTTTACCAAAACCAAAGAAGAATTACACACTCGTAATTCCATTTGATGGTGTAAGCGATGCGATAGAGTCCGTTTCAAGAATTCTGAATGTTATTACACCTTTGGCGATTGAATACATTGAAGTCGAGGCAATAAAATACGGTGAAAGGGTTGTTGGAAAAAGATGGGTTAGTAAAGATGGGGAAGCTCATTTAATGCTTGTGATTGAAGCAAAGGATGAGGACGAGCTAATAGAAATTGCTGAGAAGATCGAAAAAGCATGTAAAAACCCATTAAACATCTTCGTTGCGAGTAGTGTTAAAGAGCAGAGAGATCTGTTGGAGATAAGGAGCATGTTTTATGAGGGTTTGAAGGATGAGATAATTGACATTATGGATGTCTCAATACCCATAGCCAAAATCCCGGAATATTTAAAGAGGTGTAATGAGGTTGCCAAAAATTTGGGATTACAGATAATAACTTACGGACATGCTGGAGACGGCAACGTACATCAACATCCGTTAAAATGTGAGAATGGAGAAGAAAAGTATGCGAAGTTTAAAAAAGAGGCGTTTAAGATTGCTAAAGAGCTTGGAGGGTTTATTACCGGTGAGCATGGTGTTGGATTTGTGAAAAGGGAGAATTTAGCAGAGTTTTTAAGTCAAAATGAACTGGAATTGATGAAGGGTATAAAGAAATTATTTGACCCCAACGGAATAATGAATCCGGACAAAGTTGTTAATTGAATTAAAAATAGCATCGTTTTATCTTAATATTAACATAAAATTTTTTAACAATCTTGTAAAATACTATTCATGAAAGTTGAAGAGGAGATTGCTAATCGGTTTAAATGTCCAAAGTGTGGTGTGCAGAGGGCAAAAGTCAAAAAACTTGCAATGACGGGAGCAAGTTTGCTGGAAAGGTGGGCTGACTGGCAGAGAAATAAGTACTACTTCGTGACATGTACAAATTGCGGATACACAGAAGTTTACGATGCGGAAATTCTTGACGGGAAGAAGGGTGGCATTGAGGACTTGTTGGATTTGATATTTGGGGGATAAAATTTAAACAAAGCAATACCACCTGCGACTGGTAAACCATTGTTAAGCAATTTATGTCCGTATGGTTCGGGTTTATACTTTTTCTTTAGATTATTTTTCTTTGCTTCTAAAATATTGAACCCAATAAGGTTAAGTTGTGATTTGGTTATACAATTTGCTCTAAAAAATTTAATAACTTATACAATCAAAATTAATAAAGAAAATCGAAAAATTTTATATTGTTTAAATCAGTAATTATCAAGTAGATGAGGGGTATAAAAAATGGATTTTGAACCCGATGAGGCTTGTGAAGATGGTGAGAGAATCGATAAAAGTGACATCCTCCACAGGCTAAAGCCTGTGGCTTCCTAACCGTATTGAGAGAGCTTAGCCTGATGGATTTCCTCCTGCCTCTGAACATAGCTCTTTGTTGTCTCTAAATCAACATCTCCGACG
>QMZC01000004.1 GCA_003662995.1 Archaeoglobales archaeon | reverse complement strand
TTATGTCAGAAAATGTTGCTATTATAGGCGTAGGACATTCTAAGTTTGGAACAAGAAAGGACGTTAATTTGCCAGAACTTGCTTGGGAAGCAATAAAACCCGCCTTGGAATCTGCCAATGTTGAGCAGAAAGACATAGACTTCTATGTTGTTGGCAACGCAGGAATGTGGAGCAGTGAGGCTGCTGTTCCGTCATTAATGGCTGAATATGCTGATTTAGCCCCTAAGGGTTCGATGAGAGTTGAGGCTGCTTGTGCTACTGGTAATGCAGCAATCAGGGTTGGATATACAGCCATCAAAAGTGGCGAGGCTGATGTTGTATTGGTTTTGGGAATTGAAAAGATGCAGGAATCACCAAATCCGACTATCATCGAGCTAATCGGCAGGTTTGGCAGTTACTTCTGGGAGTTTGAAAATTTTGGCTTAACGTTCCCGGGCTACTATGCGTTGTACGGCACAGCTTACATGGCGAAGTATGGCGCTACTGAAGAAGATTATGCGAAGGTTGCCGTTAAGAACCACTATTATGGTGCTAAGAATCCATATGCACAATTCCAAAAGGAGATTAGCATTGAAACTGTTTTGAAAAGCCCATACATTGCTTGGCCCTTCAAGCTTTTCGATTGCTCTCCAATAACAGATGGTTCTGCTGCTGTTGTATTGGCAAGTGAAAAGTTTGCAAAGGATGTTGAAGACAAAATTTGGATTTTAAGCCAAGGAGTTGGGACTGGCACAGCTAACCTGAGCAAGAGAGATGATTTTACAACCTTACCATCAGCAAGGTATGCTGCTGAGCAAGCGTACAAGAAAGCGGGAATCGATTTGGATGAGCCTTGGAAGTATTTAGATGGGGCTAACGTCCATGACTGCTTTACCGCTCCAGAGATAATAGCATACGAAGATTGCAGATTTTGTAAGAGGGGTGAGGGCTTTAAGCTGATAAGGGAGGAGCAAACTTACATTGGTGGTAGAATACCGGTAAACACCGATGGTGGGTTAAAGGCTAAGGGTCATCCTATTGGAGCTACAGGTGTAAGTCAAGCTGTTGAAGCTTACAAACAGCTTTTGAGCCAAGCAGAAAAGGGAAGGCAGGCTGACATAAAGAATGGAAGGTGGCTTGCGCACAACGTTGGAGGGACTGGACACTTTACATACGTCACGATTTATGGGCTTGATAAGGCTTGAGAAGAGGTGATTTTGATGGATGATTTGAGAAAGGCAATTGAAAAAAATATGGAAGAATTTGGATTTCCTGTAACGATTGACGAGAGGCTTGGAACTTTGCAATGGGTTGACATGAGAGAGCTAAAACTCAGATACATCGTGTGTATTGAGAACATATTGCCATTCTTTGAAGGAATGAGAGAAGGAAAGTTAGTCACAACAAAATGCAAGAAGTGTGGAAGGTTGTTCTTCCCACCTCAAAAGGATTGTCCAACTTGTAAGGATAGTGAAATGGAGTGGGTTGAGCTTAAAAAGGAGGGGGTTTTGGAGACTTTGACAGTTATCTTTGTAAGACCTCCAAGCTTTTCAGAACATGACCCCTACACGGTTGCCATCGCAAGGCTGGATGATGGTGTTAAAATTACCGCATGGCTTAAAGGGGACCCGCAAAAGGTTAAGGTTGGGCAGAGGGTTAAAGTTGAGATATCGAGGAGGAAGGAAGGTTATTTGATGTATGAGCTTGTTCCTGTAGAGGAGTAATCGTGGAGGATAAGTAAAAGGGGTGATGTTATGGAGATAAAGAAGGTTGCAGTCCTTGGGGCTGGAACGATGGGTGCTGGTATTGCCCAAGTTTGCGCCCAAGCTGGCTACGAGGTTTGGGTTAGGGACATAAAAGATGAGTTTATTGAGAGGGGTAAATCAACAATTGAGAAGAATTTGAGAAAGGCGGTAAACAAGGGCAAAATTAGTTTGCTGAAACTCAAAGAGATTCAATCGAAACTGCATTACACAACTGATTTGAGAGAGGCTGTAAGTGATGCGGACTTGGTTATTGAGGCTGTGCCTGAAGTAATGGATTTGAAAAAGGAGGTTTTCAAGGAAGTTTGTGGGTACAACAAGAAGGCAGTTCTTGCAACGAACACGTCTGGTTTGAGCATAACCGAATTGGCTAAGGCAACTGACAGGCCAGATAAATTTGTTGGAATGCACTTCTTCAATCCTGTTCCAGTAATGGCGCTTGTTGAAGTAATTAAAGGCGAGCAAACGAGCGATGAAACGGTAAACGTTGCTGTTGAGTTTGTAAAGAGCATTGGTAAAACGCCTGTTGTTGTTAAGAAGGACATTGCTGGTTTCATCGTCAACAGATGCCTTGTCCCATATCTACTGCTTGCCATTCAGGACTACGAAAATGGAGTTGCAAGTAAGGAGGAAATAGATGCCACAATGCTATACAACTACTCATTCCCGATGGGTCCGATTGAGTTGTCAGATTTCGTTGGCTTAGATGTCTTATACTTTGCAACACAGCAGTGGGATATTGCACCGAAGTCAAAGGCTTTGGAGGAGAAGTTCAATGCTAAGGAATTGGGAATGAAGACTGCTGTGGGCTTTTATGACTGGAGAACGGGAAGACCAAAGATAGACAGAGAGTTGGCTGGAAAGTACGACGGATTGAGATTGATTGCCCCGATGGTGAACATAGCCGCTGATTTAATACAGCAAGGTGTCGCGTTAGCAGAAGAAATTGATACGGCAATGAAATTGGGTACGAACATGCCTAAGGGCCCATGTGAGATGGCTGATGAAATTGGCTTGGATAAGATTCTTGCAAAGGTTGAGGAGATTTACAAAGAAAAAGGTTACGAAATACTAAAGCCGTCAGAATATTTGAAAAAGCTTGTTGAGGAAGGGAAGACTGGAAAGGATGCAGGAGAGGGATTCTACAAGTACACTGGCGAAGTAGGATACAGAACGATAGTTATCGAGAAGGATGAAGAAGCAAAGATTGCAAAGTTAATCTTGAACAGACCCCACAGACTGAACGCCATATCGTTTGAATTGCTGGATGAGCTTGCAGATGCTTTGAGGAAGCTTGAGAAAGATGATGACGTAAGGGTTCTGATAATCACAGGCTCAGGAGACAAAGCGTTCTCAGCAGGTTTTGACTTACAAGAGGCTTTGCAGGGCGACGTTTTATCACCAGCATCTTCAATGATGATTGCAACAAAGGGACAAACGATTTTCACAATCATTGAGAGATTTCCAAAACCCGTTATAGCAGCAATCAACGGCTACGCATTTGGTGGTGGATGTGAGCTTTCGTTGGCATGCGACTTCAGAATAATGTCAAAAGGTGGAAAAATCGGATTGACAGAACTTACACTTGGATTAATTCCAGGATGGGGTGGAACTCAGAGGATGGCTAAGCTAATTGGAATTGCAAAGGCTAAGGAACTAATTTTCTTAGGTAAAAGACTAAGTGCTGAGGAAGCGGAGCAGGTTGGATTGGTTAATAAGGCAGTCGATGCAGATAAGTTCTGGGATGAGGTTATGGCTCTGGCTAAGCAGCTTGCCGAGGGTTCACCAATAGCATTGAGAGTTGCAAAGTATGCTATTAATTTTGGCTATGAATTGCCAGTTGAGGTTGGACAGGCTTTGGAGGCAGCTTATTTCGGAATCGTAACGTCAACACAGGACGTCATGGAGGGAATAAAGGCGTTCTTTGAGAGGAGAGAGCCAGAGTTCAAAGGAAAGTAAACTTTCATTATTTTTTATTTAAATTAAAATGGTAATGATTTTAAACTGTTGAATTCAGAATGCTGGAGGTGATTGAATGAACATTATAGTTTTGGCTAAACACGCGCCGGATCCGGAATCAGAAATAAACGTTGCATCAGATGGAAAGAGCGTTGATGAGAGGGGCTTAGTTTTCGACATCAATGACTGGGATAGATATGCAATTGAGGAGGCTATTAGGATTAAGGAAGAAAAAGGTGGAGAAGTTGTGGTTGTTGGCGTAGGGAGTAAATGTGAAGATACTTTAAGAAAATGCCTTGCGATGGGGGCAGATAGGGCAATAAAGATTCCCGTTGACACGTCGTTAGATGCATACCAGACTGCTGAGGCTATCAAGGAAGCGATAAAGGATGAAAAGTTTGATTTGATACTGGCAGGGATGATGAGCCAAGATTTGAACAACGCACAGGTTGGTGTGCTACTTGCAGCAATGCTTGACTTGCCTTTCGCCACTGCTGTCAGTGTCATTTCAAGCATTGAAGACAATTCACTTACAGTTGCAAGGGAGCTTGAAGGTGGCTACAATGAGGAGGTAACACTGCCAACTCCATGCCTCATAACAGTCCAGAGTGGTATAAACGAGCCGAGGTACGTTTCAATCATGGGAATTAAGAGGGCTAAAACAAAGGAAATGAAGGAGGTAAGCGTTTCTCCAACAACCTCAACGTTGGAAGTGGAAAAGATGTACCTACCACCAGTTAAGAAGGCTGAGATGATTGAAGGAGATCCATCAGAAATTGCCAATAAACTTATTGAAATACTTAAGGACAGGGGGTTGATATGATGAGGGTTTTCGTGATTGCTGAACACAGAATGGGAGAGCTAAATCCAATAAGCATTGAAATGCTGAATTTGGCTAATGCACTAAAAGGAGATGGAACAAGTGAGGCTGTAGTGATAGGCAAAGATATTAACGCTTATGCTGAAGAACTTGCCAAATACGCAGATGTGGTTTGGAAAATTGAGGATAATAGTCTTGAAAATTACAATCCAGAGTTGTACATCGACGTTTTGATGCAACTCTTTGCAAACAATAAACCAGACGTTGTGCTGATTGGTAACACGTCGTGTGGTTCAGAGTATGCACCATACTTGGCAGTAAAACTTAACGCTCCAATTGCCACGGACGTTGTGGCTGTTAATGCGACGGATGGCATGAAGGTTTCAAGGTATCTGTTCCAAGGTAAATTGATGACAGATTTGAAGCTTAAAGATGCAGAAACCTACGTACTGACAATTAGACAGGGTGTGTTTAAAGAAGGTGTAGAGGTTAATGGTGAAATAAAGGATGCTGGAATAAAGCCGTCGAAGGAGCCGGCAAGGAAGTTTGTGCAGTACATAGAGCCAGAGGTTGGTGAAGTAGACATCTCACAAGCTGAAGTGATAGTAGCTGTTGGCAGGGGTATTGATGACGAATCCAACATCGAACTTGCTGAAGAGCTCGCAGAATTGCTTGGAGGTGTAGTTGCTGGCAGTAGACCAGTCATAGACAACGGATGGTTGCCAAAGGATAGGCAGGTTGGTATTTCAGGAAAGATTGTCAAGCCAAAGCTTTATTTAGCTTTAGGTATTAGTGGAGCCTTCCAACACGTAATGGGTATGAAGGATAGTGAATTGATAATTGCCGTAAACAAAGACCCAGAGGCGCCAATATTCGGTGTTGCACACTATGGAATCGTTGGAGACATATTCGAAGTGTTTCCTGAGTTGGTAGAGAAATTGAACGAAATGAAGGGATAATTTATTTTTACTTTATTTCTTTTCCTGTTTTTTTTGTTTTTTATTCGTATTCGTGCTTGTTTTTTGTCATCGTTTTGCGAGTAAAAAATTCAACCAAGGGTCTTAATGAACTTATTGTAAAAAGAGCAATAGACTAAAACAAATAATTAATCATTAAATTTCGAAAATTATAAATCTGAAAATTGTCAATGAAAATTGGTGATGAAATGGACGTTGTTATCATTGGTGGTGGAGCAGCGGGAATGACCGCTGCTTCGAGGATTAAGGCATTAAAAAAGGATTGGAATGTGAGGGTTTTTGAGGAAACTTCCTTTGTAAGCCACGCACCTTGCGGTATTCCCTACGTTGTTGAAGACTTGATTGGTGATGCAAGCCATTTAATGTACTACAAGCCTGAGGTTTTCATTAAAGAAAGGGGTATAGATTTACACATAAACTCAAAAGTTGTTGAGGTGGGTGACGGTTTTGTTAGAGTATCGGAGAATGGGAAAGAGACGAAGTACAACTGGGATAAACTGCTTTTTGGTACTGGAGCTTCTCCAAGAATCCCAGATGTAGATGGTATTGACTTGGAAAACGTCTTCACCGCTGATTTGCCACCTGATGCAGATGAGATAAAAAAGGCTGCCATGAATGCAAGGAATGTTGTAGTAGTGGGAGCAGGATACATAGGCTTGGAAATGGCTGAGGCTTTTGCCGCAATCGGTAAAACAGTTACGCTAATTGGCAAATATGACTACCCCCTACCAAGATTTGATAAAGAGATTGGAGAGATAATCAAGAATGAAGTGCTAAAAAAGGTGGATTACCGAGCTGCTGAAATGTTAAAAGCTATAGAGGGAAAGGAGAAAGTTGAGAAAGTTGTTACTGATAGAGGGGAATATAAGGCGGATTTGGTTGTAATCGCAACTGGTGTCAAGCCAAATGTGGAATTAGCAGAGCAATTGGGGGTAAAGCTTGGAAAATCGGGAGCAATAGCGACAAACACGAGAATGGAGACAAATGTGGAGAACGTGTACGCTGCTGGAGATTGCGCTGAATGTAAACACATGTTAACAAAAAAGGATGTGTGGATCCCGTTGGCTCCTGGAGGAAACAAAATGGGTTACGTTGCCGGTGTGAACATGGCTGGAGGCTATATAGAGTTTCCAGGGGTTTTAGGAACACAAATAACAAAATTTTTCGATTTAGAGATCGCAAAGACAGGCTTGGATGAAAGAGAGGCAAGAGAATCTGGTTTTAATCCAAAATCAGTGTTTATCAAGGCCAAAACGAAAGTTCACTACTATCCTGGAGCTAAGGATACATTTTTGAAGGTTTTTGCCGATAAGGAGACAAACAGACTGTTGGGAGCACAAATTGTTGGATACGAGATGGTCACGATGAGGGTCAATGTGTTTGCTACGGCAATTCAAGCAGAATTTACAACTAAAGATTTGTTCTTTAGCGACTTAGCATACGCCCCTCCGTTTACACCAGTTTGGGATCCAATAATTGTATCTGCAAGGGTTTTGAAGTTCTAATAATTTTTGAAATTAAGACAACTTTTTAATTAAACCCTTATTTACTCGAAAATTTTTTATTATTGGTTTATTAAACAAACTGTATGAGGCACAGGATAGTTTCTAGGCCGAGTTACAGTTTGCTTGAACTTCAGTTGGAAAATGAAGAGGTTATTGCTGAGACAGGTGCAATGGTTTACATGAAAAATGTTGAATTGAAAACAGAAATGAAGGGTGGTCTGTTTGGCGGATTAAAGAGGGCGTTCCTAGGTGGCGAATCATTTTTTATCAACAGGTTCTATTCAAAAGGTAAAGGTTTGTTAGGCTTAGCCCCAGCATACTCCGGAGATATAATACATATACCACTCTCAGGTAGGATTTATGCCCAAAGTGGTGCGTTTTTAGCTTCGAATCCAGAAATAGAAATAGATACAAAGTGGGGTGGAGCGAAGACTTTCTTTGCCGGTGAAGGTTTGTTTCTGTTGAAGCTGGAAGGAGCAGGAGATCTATTTCTTTCATCCTTCGGAGGTGTTGAAAAGATTGAACTAAACGACGAATCTTTAGTTGTTGACACTGGACACATAGTTGCTTTTGACGAGGGATTGAAATTTAAGGTAAAACGAGTTGGAGGGTTAAAATCAACAATATTGAGTGGTGAAGGGTTAGTTGCTGAATTTGAGGGCGTCGGCAACGTATGGATACAAACAAGGTCAATTGCTTCATATGTTGGATGGTTGGCATCGCTGATGCCGAAAAGAGATTAAAATTTTAAAATTTGTAAAACTAATCTAACCAAACAAAGGAAACCTTATATATTTTTTCGAGTATTATCTCATGAATGGTTGATAAGATAGTTCTTGCTATAGATAGAGATAACGATTTGGGAAGGAAAGCAGGAATTAACTCACCGGTTGTAGGCAAGCAAAATAACATTGATGCAGCGATAAAACTTGGTGTAGCAGATCCAGAAGATTCAGATGTGAATACAATATTCGCTGCAATAAAGCTTCATGATGAATTAAAGGCAAAAGGTGAGAATGTGGAAGTTGTAACAATCTGCGGAGACGAGAACGTTGGGGTTGTGTCGGATTCGAAGATAGCTGAACAGTTAGATAGCATTGCAAGAGAGCTAAAAGCTAAGTCGGTTATCGTTGTGACGGATGGTTCTGAAGATGAATTTGTTTTACCAATAATTTCATCAAGATTCAAAATTGATGTCGTATCAAGGGTTATCGTTAAGCAGAGTAAAACCATTGAAAGCACGTATTTCCTAATTAGAAGGATGCTAAACGATCCAAAAATTGCTAAGATGACTCTAGCACCTTTGGGAATAATATTTACCGTTTACTCAATCTTCCTGCTCGCAAGGTACCCTGAATGGGGTATGGGGGCTATAATACTCGTTTTGGGCTTTTATTTCTTAGTAAAGGCCTACGGATTTGAAGAGGTTGTTGAAAGCTACTTTTCAAGTATTAAAAAATCACTGCTCGAGGGTAGGTTTTCATTCGTTATGTACGTTGTATCAACAATTCTGTTCATTGTTGGAATTATTCAAGGATTTTACGCATTTTACGTGTTGTATTCTCAACCCATAACACCTGGTTTCATCAAGCTCATTACATCCTTCATTTACGGTAGTGTTTGGTGGATAGTGTTTGCTGGAATATCTGCATCCGTTGGCAAATTGTTTGATTTATTGCTGGAAGGTAAACCGTTCAAG
Organism: Archaeoglobales archaeon; assembly: GCA_003662995.1. Classification (GTDB taxonomy): domain Archaea; phylum Halobacteriota; class Archaeoglobi; order Archaeoglobales; family Archaeoglobaceae; genus B5-G16. The sequence goes on along the minus strand of QMZC01000004.1, from coordinate 43,466 downwards.
AGGTACTTCACTGTTTCATGTCTTTTGATTTCGATGGGGTTCGTATTATGGGGTGCGAGCATTTTCATTTTAGCTGGAGAAGAGGGCTTGAACATAACAGTAAATGCTGCATTTCAATATTTTGCCCTCTCAATTGTCGCTGCTTTCATCATTGGAACCATTGGTGTGTTGCCAGTCACAAAAAGGGTTAGATTGAAAAGTTAGAACTTGTATAAAAGAGGAGATAAAACGAGAAAAAATTCGACAAGATTACCGTTCCTTTTAATTGGGTTGGCAGTTATAGGAATTTTAAAAAGTGGGTCAACTTCTTAGCGAGAGCGGGTGTAAAGGTGCTAAGCTGGAGGGGGAAACCAGTTTTGCAGCATAAGGAGATATCGTGGAAAGGAGAATCTGATAAGCTGTGCAGATTGCAGCAAAATGCCATGCAAGAAGCTTGAATGGATTAATAAAAAACCCAAAATTTTTATCTTAATGCCAAATGTTTTGCATGGTCAAGATGATTAAGCCCCTATCAGACAACGAAATGCGTGAAGATGTGTTCAATTTTTTGAATGGCAGATTTGAAGAAATACCGAGAGCTTACAGAATACTTGCCAGAAGACCTGAAGTTATGTTCAAATTCGTTGATTTTAGGGACGAGATAATGAGAAAAGGAATTCTTAACCCAAAATTGAAAGAACTCATTGCCGTTAAAGTTTCAGAAGTTAATAAATGCGATGCTTGCTATGCAATTCACAAGAAAAAACTTGGGGATGTTGAGTTTGAATTTGATGAAAAAACAGAGGTTGTATTAGATTTTGCTGAGAAAGTAGCAATAAATAAAGGAATGATGATGTGATCTTTTGCAACTCTTCTTTTCAGTGGTTCGATCCACACGAATCCCTCAAAAGGTGTTATAAAGCATTAAAACATGGTGGTAGAATTGGCATACAAGCTCCAGCAAAGAAAGATTACTGTCCGAACTTCATAACTGCAATCGAAGAAGTCAGGAAATCTGAGATTGGTGAGATTTTTGCACACTTCAAAAATCCATGGTTCATGCTTGAGAACGAAAAAGAATACATTGAACTGTTTGAAAGACACGGATTTAAAGTCACATTTTGCAAAATCGAGCTTGTAAAAAGCAAACACTCGCCCAATGAAGTTTACAAGATATTCAATTCAGGGGCAATAGTGGGTTACCTCAATCCGATGTATTATGATGTTGAAATCGATGAAAAATACGTTGTAAAATTCAGAGAAATTGTAAAAAGGAGCTTTAAAGAACAAGCTGAAGATGGATTTGTTGAGTTAATATTTAACAGAGTTTATTTAGTGGCAGTCAAATAATTAATCGAGTATTAGGAAGGTGTATGGATGAGAGAGGTCTTCACCAAAACAATACTAAACAAACACAAGAAGAGAGACAGTTGGTTTTTAGACGATTACTCCCTAAACCCTTATCAACTTTGTGAGTTCAACTGCATTTACTGCTACATCAAAGGTAGCAGGTATGGGGAAAAGAAGGATAAATTGGCTGTTAAAATCAATGCTCCAACGTTGCTTGAGAAGGAGTTGTATAGACGGGCTAAGAAAAAGGAATATGGCTTTATCGCCTTAAGCTCTGCTACTGAACCTTGGATGGAGGCTGAGAGAAGGTACCGAGTAACAAGAAAGTGTCTTGAAATTATTGCTAGGTACAAATTCCCTGTTCATTGCTTAACAAAATCTCCACTGATTTTAAGGGATTTGGATTTGCTTTGTGAAATTAATGAAAATGCGGTTTTGCCAAGCGATCTGGGTGAATTGGGTTGTGGAAGCTTAATAACGTTCTCTTTTTCAACCTTAGATGAAAAAATTGCAAAAATCTTTGAACCGAACGCTCCCAGACCAATAGATAGGTTGAAAACCATAGAAAAGATTAAAGATTACGGTTTTTACTGTGGTATTGCATACATTCCAGTTTTACCTTTTATTTCCGACCACAATGAGCAGTTGGATGAAATGATTAGGGTTGCTGGAGAATTGGCAGATTACGTATTCGTCGGTGCTTTAACCTTACACGGCGTTGGTAAGCAGTTGTATTTCAGAGTTTTAGAGAAACACTTTCCAGAACTAATACCAAAATACGAGAGGTTGTACAAATTCAATCAATCAAGTAGAGAATATCAGAAAAAACTTGAAAAATTGGCAATTGAGCTTTGTAAAAAACATGGAGTGAAATATATGATTCGTTAAGAATAAAAATAACAGAACTGATTTTACAACGTAATTCAGATTTAAACCTGTTAAACCAAAAATTGGGTAAAGAATTTATAATGTGTAGTTGATTTTACTCAGATGTCAAAAGTCGCGATAATTGCAGTGATGTTGTTTGCACTGATTTTGCTTACACCCACAAACGCAGCAACAATTCATGGAACAGTATACTCATGGGATACACTAGAGCCAGTCAAAAAAGTTATAGTAACGATAAACACCACTCCAGAACAAAAAATGGTATCGAATGGCACGTATTCTTTCAAAGTTCCCAATGGTAGTTACGTAATCAAGGCTTTTTTCAAGCAAGATGGCACAGAGTTGTATGCCGAAGAGAATATTACAATCGTTGAAGATGGAAGTTACGTCGTCGATTTAATCCTTTTTCCAAAACTTGGGATTGAAGATGTTGAGGAGATAGAGTTTCCAAAAGTTGATGAGGGCGATAACAATTACTACTTGATTTCAATACCAATACTCGCTTCAATTTTGGGTTTCTTATACTATTTAAAGAGAAAAGAGAGGCCTGAGATTAAAGTTGAGCTCGACGAGCTTCCAGAAGATTTGATTGAAGTTGTAGAAATAATAAAGAAGAAGGGAGGTAGGATAACTCAAAAAGAGCTAAGGAAAAAGCTTGGTTATTCTGAGGCTAAGATGAGTTTGATAATTGCAGATTTGGAGAGAAGAGGTATTGTGGAGAAGGTTAAGAAGGGAAGGGGCAACGTAATATTTCTTAAAGATTAAAGATTAGACGCACCAATGGCAAGTGATCCAATGTTGAAATTGCGATTAATAGTCGTCATTCTGTTTTTCTATTATTGTATTGGATATGGAGGCAGATATAGGGGCGAATTAAAAATTTAAAGAGCAAATAGGTAAAAAATTGAGATTAATGGATGCTTACGCAATCAGTTCAATCAAACGAACAATTCACAGACAAAGCAATTAAAATCAACAACATTGAAAGTTTTAAATACATTGCTCAAACCTTAAATTTATGGCTAAAAAGGATGACGTTCCACTTCCTGAGATTAATATCGGTATGGTTGGTCACGTTGATCATGGAAAAACCACCTTAGTTGCTGCTTTAAGTGGTGTTTGGACAGATAGACATAGTGAGGAGTTGAAGAGGGGAATTTCAATAAGGTTGGGTTATGCTGACACAACCTTTAGAAGATGCCCTCAATGCGAACCACCAAAGGCTTATACTGTTGAGAAAATCTGCCCGATTCATGGCATAGAAACTGAAATATTAAGAACCGTTTCATTCGTTGATAGTCCTGGACACGAAACACTGATGGCTACAATGCTGAGCGGGGCAGCAATTATGGATGGAGCTGTTTTAGTTATAGCTGCAAATGAGAAATGCCCTCGCCCCCAAACTAAAGAACATTTGATGGCTTTGGAGATTATCGGTGTGGATAAGATCGTTATAGCTCAGAACAAGATTGACATAGTTCCAAAGGAGAGAATCATAGAAAACTATAAAGAAATCAAAGAGTTTGTTAAGGGAACGATTGCTGAGAACGCCCCAATAATCCCAATCTCAGCCCAACAAAAAGTGAACATCGATGCTTTAATTGAAGCAGTTGAAGAGGTAATACCAACTCCTGAAAGGGATTTGGATTCTCCACCTCTAATGCACATTGCAAGGAGTTTTGATGTTAACAAGCCAGGAACACCACCTGAAAAACTCATTGGTGGTGTTGTTGGTGGTAGTTTGTCGAGAGGGAGGCTAAAGGTTGGGGATGAGATTGAAATTAGACCTGGGTTAAAGGATGAAAAATCACAGAAATGGAACAGCATTCAGTCTGAAGTTGTTGGAATAATGGCTTCTGGGAAGAATGTTAAAGAAGCTACACCTGGTGGGTTGATTGGGGTTTCAACGAAACTTGACCCATTCATTACAAAAAGTGACGCTTTAGTTGGAAACGTGTTAGGATATCCAGACAGCTTGCCCGACGTACTTTTTGAGTTCACAATGGATACACAGCTTTTGGAGAGAGTTGTTGGGACTGAAGAGGAGTTGCAGGTTGAGAAAATTAAAATGAACGAGCCTTTGATGTTGAGCATCGGAACGAATATAACTTTGGGTGTTGTAACATCTGCAAGGGATGATGTTATCGAGGTTAAGCTGAGAAGACCCGTTTGTGCTGAAGCTGGATGGAGAGTGGCAATAAGCAGGAGAGTAGGAAGTAGATGGAGGTTAATAGGGGCAGGAACAATAAGGTGAGGTGTGCAGTCTTAGACACGAACGTTTTGATGTATATATTTTTGTATAAAGTAGATGTTTTCTCCCAGCTTAAAGAGTTTGGAGTTAGTAGATTTATTGTACCAACACAGGTTTTTAATGAGCTAAAAAGCCTTGAGAAATCTAAAGGCAGTGAGAAGAGGGCTGCAAGGTTTGCTCTAAACTTGGTAAAGCTCAATTGTGAAATTGTTGAAGTTGATGCTCATGGAGCTGACAACGCTTTGATAAAGATTGCTGAGGATTACGGGTGTTACTTGATAACCAATGATAAGGCCCTAAGAAAGAAGGCAAGAAAAAATAAAATAATTGTTGGTTACATAAGGGAGTTGAAAAAATTGGAGATTGAAGAATGAAAATCTTAGTTGTTTTTTATTTGCATTACGATGATTTTCCTTTTGCAATTCGAGAATTTTAAGTATTTTCTCCAAAGATTTTTTATCAAAATGTTGTCCTACCTGACAACTATTTCCTTTTTGTTAGGAGCGGGCACGAATTTACAATTGAGAGTGTAGCTATCGAAAAATGGGTCGTCAAGCTAGAGAATATGCCTTTGATAAACAAAAATAAGAACAAAGAACGAGATTCTAACTATAACCCCAAGAGACTTTTCCAAGTTTAAATGTTTAAATACTTTTAATCTTAAACCTTTTTTATTCAATTTCAAAATTTTTGAATTTCAAAAGATTAAACGAAGACTGCATTTACTTTTGATAACTAAAATTACAGTCACATTACAGCTCAAATACAGATCACATCAACAAAACCTTTAATCTTCTCGCTAAGCTTTTTGTCTTCCGTTACAAGAACATCAGAACTTTCGACTGCAAGCTGAACGTAAGATGCATCGTAAAAAGTTAGATCGTGTTTTACCGCTAACTTCAAGACCTCATTCCAATTTGGATTTTTTACATTCATCGTTTCCAACGCCTTCATCAAAACATCCAGAATTTTTAGCCCCTCATCAATATTCACGCTTTTATGAATGTTTATCTCTTTCCAAACAGCGTTACCAAGCTCAAACTTTGCTAATTCACATGTGGTTCCTCTAAGTACATCCAACTTAAGGTTTTTAATTGCTACAAAAATTGAGCTTGCATCGAATATCATCTTTCCCTATCCTCTCTTATATTTTCCACAATTCTTTCATCTGGTATCTTCTTGAAAATATCCTCAACGTCTTTTACGATGTTCTTAAATTCTTGTATTTCAACTTCCCTTAAAGCCTTAAACAAAGCCTCCTTTATCACTTTGCTCGGCTTAACACCCGCTTTCTCAAGCCTCTCTCTGACTTCTTTTGGAATTTTCGCCGAAACTGTCACGTACTTAGTAGCCATAAATGTAGTAAATATTGTAGGAATATAAGGTTTACCTTAAAGGTTTACATGATTTTAGTAAGATTATCACACGAAAGCTACACCGACAATTCTGATTTCGTCTGTTGTATCTATCTCTGGGGTTACTTTCCAGTAAATGTTAGATTTCGAGTTGTCTGTTGTCAATCGTGATAGAATTTTATCGATGTCCTTAGCGTCGATACTACCAACGAAGTTAATTATCCAGTCTTTAATTGACTTTATGTTTATTGGAAAGGGTATATAAATCGATTGTCGTTCCTCTGTTGGCAGTAAATTGCCAACGAAAGATATGCCAATTTTACCCCCCACTATTTCCTTCAAATTATCACCGAATGCATAAAAAACATCCATTACATGGGCTAAAAGCTTGGCGGAAGTTAACCTTATCAATTCTTGGTCGAAAACTATTGGATTTGCGTGTACATTTTTTAGAAGTTCTTCATATGTTTCCACTTCAAAAAAGGCTATGCTCAAAGTTTGGGGTGAAGTCGTAGATAGAATATCATCGATTACTGACACTACTTCGATCCACTTTTCACTTAACCTTCCACACAGCAAAACCAAATCCCATTTTCTAGCTAACAACCTCTCAATCTTTTTCAGGGTGTTTTGTGAGCATTCATACAAAATTACCTTGGTAATGTCTTCTACACCAACATTCAACACCAATTTTGCTCCCGTTTCGCTCCATCCTATTAGTAGGGTTTTTGCGAACCTCATTTATTCAGCAGATTGCAATCGTAGCTCATCCAATTTTTGCATCAATGTTTTGACCCTATTTAGAACCTCAGTTAATGGTATTAATCTTCCATTTTCAACGTCTATGGTGTAAAAATTAATTGTCTTATTTTTCTGTTCCCTCAAATCTTTTTCAAAATTCTTCTTTAAGCCTAATATCTCTTTTAAATGCCGTACAAAAGTGAAATTATCAAGGACAATATTTATCTCATCGACAATCGTATTTTCATATTTTTTAAAAGTCTCTCGGAGCTTATCTCTAACAATTTTTCCGCCTCTATCTTCTGCAAACAACGTTTCGATTTCGAAAACTTTCAATGAATCGTCTTCAAAATAGATGTCTGCTCTGACATCATCAGACACCCAATACTCAGTTTTGATGTGTTCTTCAATCTCTGTTGGTGTTTTTAACTCTAAACTTTCTTTTTCGAGTTCTTTTACAATTAACATAACTACAAATGACTTTATTTGTCTATGTAACTCTGATTCGTTTTCATCTGCTTTCGTAGCATCCCAATAAATTCCATTCTCTATTTCTTTCAAATTTTTCAGTAATTTCTCCTTCTTTATTCTTGCAATTTCAAAAAGCAAATCAAATTGTTCAGGTACTTCTTCTGGAACTTTTACCCCCAAAATAGCTCTAGAATCTCTTTTTTGAGTTCTACAGGCAAGACGCGTGGTTTAAGATTTATATAGTTAACGATGTGTTCGCTAAGCTGGGTTAAACTTCTATTGAAGATTACAACTCCAAATCCTTGGGCAAACAACTCTTTTATTCTGCTCCAAAGTTTTTGCCAATCTTTCTTTGTTAACATACCCCATTCCTTCTCGTTTAATTTAATTGAGACAATTCTACCTTCAGCTCTAATTTGCTCGAATAAGTCTTCAGGCTTATCAATTGTTTCAATTATAGTTGGGTCTGGAAGTCCACCAACTTTTTCTCTGTAAATTAACTTGCAGATTGTTCTAACACTTCCAATGTGGCTATCATGTGGTGTTTCTTCAAGACAGATAACCAATGGATTATCAAAATCTATAGTCTTGCCCTCAAAATCAAATAAAAGTTTAAATGGTTCAAAATCTTCTGGAATTTCAACATCTTTGGTTGGTGTGATATCTGGAGTGGGTTCGGGTTGTTTTTCAACTTTAGTATCCTCTGCAATTTTGGCAGCATGTTCTTGTGATCTCTCTCTTATCATTTCTTCAAATTCTTTTCTGATGTACAATCCACCATCGTAAGGAATCAATGCACCGCATTTTATAAGTTCAATTGTTTCTTCTAGGTTAAATTGGAAGTCTTCTATCATTTCCACATCCATTTCTGAAATTATTTCCTTGGCTTTAGAGGCATCAAATTTGAAGAATGATTTTATTCGGTCTAAATTATTGGATAGTACTTCAATTACGTTGAGCTTGAAAATGTTGTACTTGTCGCTCCCTAAGACGCCAAGTAAAATTAATTTACTCAAAATTTCGGTGCATTTTTCATCTATAAGTTTATGGATAATAGTTCGATAACTATATATACTCCCTATAATTTTTGGATTGCTGTCTTCCATAACAAAGTCTATGCCTAATCTGTCCCAAATTTTGTCCATATAAAGTATTGCCAAAGCTTTTAAAAAGTCATCATCTTTGCAGAAATCCTCTAACATTTTATTGTCAGGAACGTCTTTCCTAATTTTTCTTGTTATTTTAGATATCGTATGATGTTTTCTAAATTTATCATCAAATAGTAAAAAGATGATCAGTAAAATTGCGTCTTCAAACTGAGTGCTGATGTTGGTGAAATAATTTTCAAGCTTTCGTTTTGTAGATAAACCAACTATATCTAAAATTTGCAGTATTCTTTTTGCAAGTTCATCGCTATCTACAACTTCTTCCACATATTTTGCCAAAGCTACCAGAATTTCTTCGAAATATTTGTCTTTGTATTTTTCAGCTATCTTTTTTCCATCAACAGTTATTTCCACGGAAAGTAAACAATTTGCTATCTTCTTCTCTGTTATTAACTCAAGCTCTTCTAACTGATTTAATATTTTATCTACATCCTCACTTATCTGCAAGTCTGAAGAAATCATTTCAAGAAAATCTCCAATCAAATGTCTATCTACTATTTTAACTGGTATTTCACTTGGAACAAATAAGTTCTCCCGTTTTATAGATGATGTTACCATATCAAGTAGAACGAGGACTTTAATTTCACTATCAGTTAGGTCATATTCAGGCATATTTGATTGCGATTCGAGACTTTTACGTCTAAAACTGTCATATTCTTCTCTTAAAATACGTAACATTTCCTCTTTCGTTAAATCTGTGGTTAATTGTTCTGTAGGTTCAGTATTTTTTGAAGTTGACCTGTCTTTTGTTTGTTCTGAAACTTTTTGTTCCTTGACTTTCTTATTTTTAGAGAAGTGTTTAGTTTCCCTTATTCTCGGCTTGTTTACCTCTCTTTTTCCCTTCTCTTTTTGCATAATATTATTTCTTCAAAAATTCATACTTAAAATTATTGATACGTGATGATGAACTTGAGCCTAAGAAACATTAATTCAATGTTACAGTTATAAACATTAACAAAATCACAATTCTCATGCTCTCCATTGCGATACCATCCTCATCCCTAATAAACGAGAAGGATGAAAAAATCAAGACTTACAAGGTTGGGATGATTGCTAGGGCAGCCTCAATTTTTAGAGTTAGAACAATTTACATCTATAAAGACCCAGTGTTAGACGAGTCAAACTTTATTAAAGACATTTTAGAGTATTTAGAGACTCCACAATATCTCAGAAAGGAGATTATCCCAATTAAAAAATCCTTAAAATATGTGGGTTTACTGCCACCACTACAAATACCATCCCACAAGCCGAAAACTTTAAAAATCAATGAAGTGAGGGAAGGGGTTGTAAGGCGTTGCACTGACGGTCACGCTTGGGTCGATATAGGTGTAAAGCCCTTGGCACCCCTTGAGGGAACATACAAAAGGGGTGCCCGCGTGACCGTCAGAGTCTGTTCGAAGAACCCGTTGGTAGTAGAAGAAGCTAAGCCTCCAGACTACTGGGGGTATAAGGTAAAAAAGGTAGAATTGAAGGACATCTTAAGCAAAGAGAACGTCGTGATAACGTCGCGAAGGTGCAAAACGCCAAGCATTGAGGACATAAGGCAAAGCGTTGACAACCCAATAGTGGTATTCGGAAACCCCAAAGATGGGGTTTTTGAGATTGCAGAGAGACTTGGCATTCAAATGAGTAAAATAAGCAAAGAGTGCTGGAACACAGTACCTATGCAGGGTAGTAAAACTGTAAGGCTTGAAGAGGCGATATTCGCAACCTTAGCGATAATAAATATTGCAAAATATTGGGGTGGTAAAGGATGAAGACTCACAGACCAAGGAGGGGATCCCTAGCTTTCTCGCCGAGAAAGAGAGCTAAGAGTATCGTTCCCAGAATTAGGAGTTGGCCTGAGTGTAATGAAGTTAGAATGCAGGGTTTTGCTGGCTATAAAGCTGGCATGACCCATGTTGTAATGATTGATGATAGGAAGAACTCCCTAACTTATGGCGAAGAAATGGTCGTCCCCGTAACTGTGTTGGAGACTCCACCGCTGAAGGTGGCTGGTGTTAGGGCTTATAAGAAAACCCAGTATGGGTTGAAGATTGTAGCAGAAATCTGGAGTGAGGATTTGGATAAACAATTGGCAAGGAAAATTAATTTGCCAAAAAAAGTGAAAAATAAGGAGATTAACGCTGATGGAATTGATGAGGTTAGGTTGATTACGTACACCCAGCCTTACCTAATTACGGGTGTACCAAAAAAGGTTCCCGAAATAATGGAGAATAAAGTTGGTGGGAGTGTTGAAGAGGCTTTAGAGTATGCTTTAGACAAATTGGGTAAGGAGATTAGGGTTTCTGAGGTGTTTAATGAGGGAGCAATAATTGATGTTGTCTCAATAACCAAGGGCAAAGGATTTCAGGGAGTTGTTAAAAGATGGGGAGTCATAACCTTAGATGCTAAACACGCGAGGAGCAGTAAACACAGAAGAGTTGGTACACTTGGTCCTTGGAATCCCCATAGAGTAAGATGGACAGTTCCGCAGTACGGACAGATGGGTTTCCACCAGCGTACAGAGTACAACAAGAGAATAGTGAAAATTGGGGAGAATGGGGAGATAACACCTGCAGGCGGTTTTGTCCACTATGGCGTAATAAGGAGTGATTATGTGCTAATTGCCGGTAGCGTTCCTGGAAGTGTGAAGAGGCTTGTAAGGATGAGGGATGCAATGAGAAAACCAAAGGCTCAGTTTGATGGAATCAATCTCGTGTATGTTAGTACTACATCAAAACAGGGGTGATAGTATGAAGGCTAACGTTTACGGTTTAAACGGGGAAGTTGTGGAAGAAATTGAATTACCTTCCATCTTCAACGAGGAGTTTAGACCAGACATAATCAAAAAAGCAGTTCATTCAATTCAAAGCAGGAGGAGACAGCCTTATGGTCCAAGTCCATTAAGTGGTATAAACTATGCATGGGAGAACTGGGGTCCTGGACATGGGGTTGCGAGGGTTCCAAGGCTAAAGACTGGAAGAAGGGCTGTTGTTGTGCCACAGGCTGTTAAAGGTAGAAGGGCGCATCCACCAAAGGTTCAAAAGAATTGGGTGGAGAAGATAAACAAAAAGGAGATGAGAAAGGCTTTGAGGTCTGCCATTGCTGCTACCGCCAACATAGAACTTGTTAAACAGCGCAACCATCTGTTTGAGGGCGAGATACCAAAAATCGTTGTTGATGATATCAACTCTTTAAAGAGAACAAAGGAGGTTGTTGAAGTTTTCAAGGCGTTAGGCGTTTATTCAGACATTGAAAGGGCCAAGGATAGGAAGAGACAGAGAGCTGGCAAGGGCAAGATGAGAGGTAGGCGTTATATAGCGAAGAAGAGCGTTTTGCTTGTTGTTGATAAAGATGATGGAATCGTTAAAGCTGCAAACAATTTGATGGGTGTTGATGTTGTTTTGGCTAAAGACTTGAACGTTGAGTTGTTGGCTCCCGGCTGTCATGCTGGTAGATTGACGGTTTATACAAAATCAGCCTTAAAACAGTTGGAGGAGAGATTATGCTGATTAAATGCTTCCTTGTTACTGAAAAATCGACTGCTGAACTGGAAAAGAACGTTTTGACGGCGATAGTTGATATTAGGGCGAAAAAGAAGCAGATTAAAGATGAGATTGAAAGGCTGTTTGAGGTTGAGGTTGATAAGGTAAACACTTTAATAACGCCCAAGGGAGAGAAAAAGGCTTACATAAAGTTGAAGCCTGAGTATTCGGCTGAAGAATTACTCTCAAAATTGGGTGTGTTCTGAGGTGGTAAGATGGGTAAAAGGATAATTTCACAAAATAGAGGAAAAGGAACGCCAACTTATACGGCTCCATCTCACAAGTATAAGGCTGATATAAGGCATTTAAAGTTTGAAGGTACTTTAAAAGCTGAAGTAATTGACATTGAGCATGATCCTGCAAGAAACTGCCCGATTGCTTTGGTAAAATTGCCAAATAATAGTGAGACGTACATCTTGGCTGTTGAAGGCATGGGAATTGGAGAGACAATTGAATACGGTGAGGATGTTAGTTTAAAACCAGGAAATTCAACGTATCTCAAAAACATACCAGAAGGTACGCCGATCTGCAACATCGAAAATCAGCCCGGAGATGGTGGGAAGTTTGCAAGGGCAAGCGGTACGTTTGCAATTCTCGTTGCACATGAAGAAGATAGGGTTTTGGTTCAGATGCCATCTGGGAAACTAAAGTGGTTCAATCCGAAGTGTAAGGCAACGATTGGTGTTGTTGCTGGTGGTGGAAGAACAGACAAACCGTTTGTAAAGGCTGGAAAGCGGTATCACAAGATGAAGAGTAAGGCTGCCAAATGGCCAAGAGTGAGAGGTGTGGCTATGAATGCCGTTGATCACCCATTCGGTGGTGGTAAACACCAGCATGTTGGTAAACCAAAGACCGTAAGCAGAAACGCACCGCCAGGCAGAAAGGTTGGTAGCATTGCTGCAAGAAGGACGGGGGTGAGAAAGTAATGGCGTTGAAGAGTAAGGTTATAAGACCTAAGGAGTTTAGGTATCGCGGTTACACGCTTGAACAATTAAAAGAGATGCCCTTAGAGGAATTAGCAAAGTTGTTGCCAGCCAGAGAAAGAAGGAAGATAAAGAGGGGCTTTAACGAGCAAGAGGAGAAGTTGCTGAGGAAGTTGAAGAAGAAGGACGCGGTAAGGACGCATTGCAGAGACATGGTTGTTCTGCCTGAGATGGTTGGCAAAGTCATGTTTGTTCACAACGGCAAGGATTTCGTCAGGGTTGAGATTAAGCCTGAGATGATCGGGCATAGACTTGGTGAGTTTGCATTAACAAGAAGATTTGAAAAGCATAGTGGGCCTGGTGTTGGAGCTACGAGGAGCAGTAAATACGTGCCATTGAAGTGATGTGGAGCTGATGATCATGGCAAGGGTAAACTACGCTTACAAGCCGCAGGATGAAACGAAGGCTGCAAAAGCAATGGGGTACGAGATGCCAATTAGCTTCAAGCATGCTGTGGAGATTTGCAGGGCAATTAAAGGCAAAAAAATCGAGGAAGCAATGGAGTTTTTGGAAGACGTCATTGAAATGAAGAAGGCTGTACCGTTCAAGAAGTACAAGAAGAAGGTTGCCCACAAGAGTGGGTTGAACAAGTGGTATGCTGGCAGATATCCGCAAAAAGCTGCTAAAGCAATTCTTAAAATTTTGAAAAACCTTGAGGCTAATGCTGAATACAAGGGTTTGGAAGTTGAAAGGCTTAAAATCATTCACGCTCAGGCTAAAAAAGGTAGAGTGTTAAAGAGGTACATGGCTAGGGCTTATGGTAGAGCTACACCTAAGTTTAGGGTTTTGACGACAGTTGAGTTTGTGGCTGAGGTGCGATAATGGCGGTCGAAAGGAAGTTTGTTGAGGACAGAATGAAGAAGTTGAAGGTTAAGGAGTGGATGATTCAGGAAGTCAGAAACGCCGGATTTGGCGGAGTTGATATAGTTCGAACACCATTAGGTACGCAAGTAACACTCTTTGTTGAAAGACCTGGCTTAGTAATAGGCAGGGGTGGAAGGAGAATAAGAGCATTGACAGAAAAATTGAAGGAGTTTGGTTTGGAGAATCCACAAGTTAGCGTTGATGAGATTGAAAAGCCCGAATTCAACGCCCAACTCATGGCTTCTTTGCTTGCAAGAGCTTTGGAGAGGGGTTGGTATTTCAGAAGGGCTGGTTACAGATTTCTCTACAGGATAATGGAAGCTGGGGCTAAAGGATGTGAGATAGAGATAAGCGGTAAGCTTGTTAGTGAGAGGGCTAGGACGGAGAAGTTTGTTGCTGGAACGATTGTACATACTGGCGATCCCGCTTATTCAATGGTAAGAAAGGGGTTCGATATTGCTATCAAGAAGTTGGGAGTTTTGGGTGTTAGCGTCAGAATAATACCTCCTGATGTCGTGTTGCCAGATGAATTTGAAGTTAAAGATTTGAGAGTTGAAGCTAAAGAGGAGAGTAAGGAGGAAACTGAAAAGGAGACTACTGAAGTTAAAGAGGTTAAAGAGGAGGTTGAAGAAGGGAAAGAAGAAACGAAGGAAGTAAAAGAGGAGGAAACGAAAAAAGAAGAGGTGAAACAGGATGAAGATGCAGGAGATAAGGGAGATGTCAAAGGAGGAGAAGCTAAAGAAGCTTAGAGAGCTTGAACTTGAACTAATAAGGCTCAGAACATTGGTCAGGAGTGGTGGGGCAGTGGAGAATCCAGGGCAGATTAAGCTAATAAGGAAAGATATAGCGAGAATTAAGACGGCGTTGAACGAAGAGGGATTTAAGGTATGAACAGGAGTAGTAGGATTAAAAATACCAAAAGTCCAGCCTTAATATTGGCTCATGAATGGATTGGATTGAATGTTGAGGTAATGGATAGTCCAAACAAGTGTGAAGTTGGAATTAAAGGTGAAGTAGTTGATGAGACAATGAAAACTCTCAAGATTAAGACTGATAAAGGTGTTAAGGTTGTCGCTAAAAAGTATAGGACGTTTAAGGTTAAGTTTGGTGATAGAGTATTGAAGGTTAAGGGTGATTTAATCACTTACAGACCTGAGGATAGGATAAAGAAGGGTATAATGATGATTAAAAGGGCTAAAGGAAAGGTGTGGATATGAGGGATATAGGTTTAGATGTAAAACCGCCTGAAAGGGAGTGTAACGATAAAAACTGCCCCTTCCACGGCATCTTGCCAGTTAGGGGGCAGGTGTTTAGGGGCAAGGTAGTGAAGAGTTACAAGAAGTCAGCAGTCATAGAAAGGGAGCTAATAAAGTACGTTCCGAAGTACGAGAGATACATGAAGAAGAGGTCAAAGCTTCATGCACACAATCCTTCATGCATCAAAGCAAAACCCGGCGATATTGTTACAATTGCTGAATGCAGGCCAATTAGCAAGACAAAAAGCTTCGTGATTGTGGAGGTTGTTGGGCATGAGAGCGATTAGAGCAAGGATACCTAAAAGCTTGCCGACTGGTGCAAGGTTAATCTGCACAGACAACACCGGAGCGAGGGAGGTGGAGATAATAGCGGTTAGGGGTTACAAGGGTGTTAGGAGGAGATACCCTGCTGCTGGTGTTGGTGACATGGTAATTGTTACGGTTAAGAAAGGAACACCAGACATAAGAAAGCAGATACACTACGCAGTAGTCGTTAGGCAGAGAAAAGAATATAGAAGACCCGATGGAACGAGAGTGAAGTTTGATGATAATGCTGCAGTGATAACGAACGAGAGAGGAGAGCCAAAAGGCTCAGAAATTAGAGGTGCTGTTGCTAAAGAAGTAGCTGAGAGGTTTCCAAAAATAGGTACGATAGCTTCCATAATTGTATAATGTGTAATGTGTAGGTAGGTGGTGTTATGAAGTCTAAACAGCCGAGAAAGCAGAGGAGATGGTTGTATAAAACATCCAAGCTCCATGAGAGGCATAAGTTGTTGCATGCTACCCTTTCAAAGGACTTGAGAAAGAAGTACGGCAAAAGATCAGTTAGAGTTAGAAAGGGGGATAAAGTTAAAATCATGCGAGGCGAGTTTGCAGAACACGAAGGTAAGGTGTTGGAAGTGGACATGAAGAAAGTTAGGATTAAAGTTGACGGAGTAACAACAACAAAAGTTGATGGGACTGAAGTAAGCGTCCCCATACACCCATCAAACGTGATGATTACAAGCCTCGAAATGGATGACGTGAGGAAGAAAATACTTGAGAGGTGATTGAATGCATCAAAAGAGATTGTCAGCCCCAAAGACAATAAAAATTCCGAGAAAAGTCAAGAAGTGGATAGTTAAGACGTCTCCAGGACCGCACAACAAAGAAGCTATACCGTTACTCGTCTTGGTGAGAGACCATTTGCAACTTGCTGATACAGCAAGAGAGGCAAGGAAGATCATTGCCAAGGGCAAGATTTTGGTAGATGGAATACCAAGAAAGGATTACAAGTTCCCCGTTGGGTTGTTTGATGTTGTAACAATTCCCGACTTGGATAAGAGCTATAGAATCCTGTTTGATGAGAAAGGTAGGTATTTTCCAAGGGAGATTGAAGATTCTAATCTCAAACTTTACAAGATTTTGAATAAGACGATGGTTAGAGGTGGAAAAGTCCAGCTTAACCTTTTTGACGGTACAAACATCCTTGCAATAAGTAACGAGTACAAGACGAAGGATAGCATTTTGGTTGAGATTCCCGAAAAGAAGATTGTTGATCATCTAAAGTTTGAGGAGGGTGCATTGGTTACTGTCATTGGAGGAAAGCATGCTGGTGAAATGGGGAGAATTAAGGAGTACAAGATAGTCAGGAGTTCTGCACCCAATCTGGTTACAATTGAGTCTGAGAAAGGCGAATACACAACAATTGAGGACTACATCTTCGTTGTTGGTAAAAAGGATGCAGAAAAACCAGTAATTGACATGGGGGTGTGATAAATGGAGGCTATGACGATTCAAACAAATCCCATGAAAGAAATCTTAATTGACAAGGTCGTAATAAATATGGGAATTGGAGAGAGTGGAGAGAGGCACAAAAAGGCACTAAGCTTGCTTGAACAGCTTGTAGAGCAGAAACCAACGATAACGTACTCAACGAAGACGATAAAGAACTTCGGGATAAGGAGAGGGGAAGCCATAGGTGTTAAAGTTACTTTGAGGGGTGAAAAAGCTCTAAGATTTTTGAAGGATGCTTTAACAGTCAAAGAAAACAAGTTAAAGGCAAGGCAGATTGGGAATGGTGAATTCTCCTTCGGCATTGCTGAGCACATCGATCTGCCACGTGTTGAGTACGATCCAGACATAGGAATTTACGGGATGGATGTCTGCGTTTCTTTGAGAAGGAGGGGTTACAGAGTTTCAAGGAGAAGGAGATGTAAAAGCAAGGTTGGCAAACCACATAGAATAACGAAGGAAGAGACAATTGAGTTTTTGAAGAACATGGGGGTGGAGATAGAATGAAGAAGTTTGGCAGGGGAGCTAATGAGTGTAGAAGGTGTGGAAGAAAAGATGGGTTGGTTAGGAGATATGGCTTGTATTTGTGTAGGCAGTGCTTTAGGGAAGTAGTCCAAGAACTGGGATTTAAGAAGTATTGGTAATTGGTGATGTATATGGATACGCTATCAAACGCAATGTCCACAATAAAGAATGCAGAGTTAATTGGAAAGAGCAGATGTGAGATTAAGCCAGCTTCAAAACTCATTGGAAACGTTTTAAAGGTTATGAAGGATTACGGTTACATTGGAAGTTTTGAGTTTGTTGATGATCACAGAGGGGGTAAGTTCATTGTTGAGCTGTTGGGCAGAATAAACGATTGTAAAGCGGTAAGACCAAGATTCTCGGTTAAAAAATCTGAAATAGAAGAGTTTGAAAAGAGGTTTTTGCCCGCAA
This sequence comes from Archaeoglobales archaeon, assembly GCA_003662995.1. Taxonomy (GTDB): domain Archaea; phylum Halobacteriota; class Archaeoglobi; order Archaeoglobales; family Archaeoglobaceae; genus B5-G16. Next base: position 25,926 of record QMZC01000004.1, on the reverse strand, counting down.
GAGACTTTGGCGTTCTTGTTATATCGACAGTTAAAGGTGTGATGTCGCAGAGGGAAGCAATGGAGAGAGGTTTGGGAGGAGTGCTTTTAGCATACGTGTACTAAGGTGAGAAAAATGGAGGAGAGGGTTGTTGAAATTCCAGAAAATGTGAATGTTGATGTCAAAGGAGGTACGATGGAAGGTTATACAATAACAGCTAAAGGTCCTAAAGGAGAAAATTCAAGATTTTTGAAGTTTAGGGGAATTTATATCGAGAAAGAAGATTCTAAAATTAGGGTTTACACTAAAGAGGAAAAGTCAAGATTAAAGGCGATGGTTGGGACTTTTGCATCTCACATTAACAATTTGATTAAAGGTGTTGTTGATGGGTTTGAGTATAAGTTGAAGGTTGTTTACGCTCACTTCCCCGTAAAGGTTAGAGTTGAGGGGAGAGAAGTTGTTATTGAGAATTTCTTAGGCGAGAAACATCCAAGAAGGGCTAAAATCGTTGGAAGGGCTGAGGTTGAAATTAAGGGTAATGAGATAATCGTTAAGGGTGTGGATAAGGAGGAGTGTGGACAAACAGCAGCAAACCTTGAGCAAGCCACAAGAATCAAAAACTTGGATGTTAGGGTGTTCCAAGATGGAATATACATTGTAGAAAAACCGAGATAAAACAGGTGATAGCATGGATAAGAGGTTGTTAAAAGTAAGGCGAAGATTAAAGGCAAGAAAGCCCGAATTTAAGAGGTATTGCGCTCATAAAAAATTAAGATTGAGGAACAAAAGCTGGAGGAGACCTAGGGGATTAGACAACAAGTTGAGAATAAGGTATGGTGGTAAAAAGAGTGGTAGAATTGTCGTTAACGCTGGATTTGGTTCGCCTAAGGCTGTTAGAGGTTTGCACCCAAGTGGTTATGAGGAGGTCTTAGTTCACAATCCAATGGAGTTGGACAAGATAAACCCCGAAAGACAGGCTATAAGGATTGCATCTAGGGTAGGGATGAAGAAGAGGCTTGCGATTGAAGATAAGGCTAAGGAATTGGGATTGAAGATATTAAACCCCACAAGGTGATGTTATGAATCTAAAGCTGCAAAGAAAGATGGCTGCCAAGATATTGAAGTGCGGAGAGAATAGGATATGGATTGATCCCACGGCATTAGAGGATGTTGCGGCAGCAGCAACAAAGGAAGATGTTAGAGAGCTAATAGAGAGTGGTGCAATCAAAAGAAAGCCTGTGAGGGGAATAAGCAGAGCAAGGATTAATAAGAGAAGGTTGCAGAGGAGAAAGGGGAGAAGGAGAGGGCACGGAAGGAGAAAAGGGAAGAAGACGGCGAGGATGTCGAAGAAAGAGCAGTGGATGATAAGGATTAGAGCTTTGAGGAAGAGGTTAAAATATTTGAGAGATACTGGCGCTATTGACAGAAGGACGTACAGAATGCTTTACAGAAAGGCAAAGGGTGGTGAATTCAGGAGCGTTGCTCACTTTAACGCTTATCTCGAAAGCTTGAAGAGGTGATTTAATGGCAAAATCAGCAAGGTATAGAGTGCCCTTAAGAAGGAGGAGGGAAGGAAAAACAAACTACAAGAAGAGGTTAAGGTTGTTGTTATCTAAGAAACCAAGATTAGTTGTTAGGATCACAAACAAAAGGATTATCGCTCAAATAATTGAATATCATCCAGATGGAGACAAAGTTTTAGTTGCAGCAGATTCTCAAAAGCTCAGAAACTACGGATGGCTTGGCGACTTAAACAATACGCCTGCAGCCTATTTGTTGGGTGTTTTAATAGCAAAAGAAGCATTAGCCAAAGGTGTAAGTGAAGCAGTTTTGGATATTGGCTTACATTCTCCAACTAAAGGCTCAAGAGTTTTTGCTTTGTTGAAGGGGGCTGTTGATGGTGGTTTAAGCATCCCACACAACGAAGAAGTATTTCCTGATGAGTCTAGAATTAAGGGTGAGCACATCGCAAATTATTATGAAATGCAACCCGAAAGATTTTCTGAATACGAGAAAAGGGGTTTGAACCCGATGGATTTACCAAAACACTTTGAAGAGGTTAAGGAGAAGATTATGGTGATAGGATGATTGAGGAATGGATTCCAAGAACAAGGTTGGGCAAGTTGGTAGCTGAGGGTAAGATAAAAAGCATAGATGAGGCTATCGCAAGCGGTTTGCCATTAAAAGAGCCTGAAATCATCGATGTTTTGTTACCTAATCTGGAAGATGATGTGTTGGAAATAACCATGGTGCAAAGGATGACTGACAGTGGTAGAAGGACAAAGTTTAGAGTTACCGCTGCTGTCGGCAACAGAGATGGATATGTAGGGGTGGGGATGGGTAAAGCCTCACAAGTAGCCCCAGCCATCCAGAAGGCAATAACAAACGCAAAGCTCAACATCTTTAAGGTTCAGAGGGGTTGTGGCTCATGGGAATGTGGTTGTGGTGGCGATCATTCAATTCCGTTCAAAGTTAGTGGTTCTGCGGGAAGTGTTAGGGTAACGCTAATTCCAGGTCCTAAAGGATTGGGATTGGTAGCTGGAGACATAGCAAAGAGAGTTTTGGAGTTAGCTGGTGTAAAAGATGTCTGGAGTGTCACGAAGGGGCAGACGAAGACAACAATAAACTTTGCAAAGGCGACCTATGAGGCTTTAAAGAGAACCATGTACATCAAGAGGTGATAACAATGCTTTACGCTGTAATTAGGTTAAGAGGGCAGGTCGATGTTAATAGAAAGATAAAAGATACCTTAGCAATGTTGAGATTACATAAGAAAAATCATTGTGTGATTATTCCTGCAAACAACTCATATAAGGGTATGTTGCAGGTTGTTAAGGATTATGTGGCTTATGGGGAAGTTGATGCTGAAACCCTTGCATTAATTCTAAAAAGAAGAGGTAGATTGGTAGGCAATAAAAGGTTAACAGATGAATACGTTAAAGAAAAAACCGGATACGAATCAATTGAGGAGTTTGCTAAGGCGGTTGTTGAGGGTAAAGCGAATTTAAAAGATTTAGGAATAAAACCCGTATTCAGACTTCATCCACCAAGAGGTGGCTTGAAGAGCATAAAGTGGCAGTACAATAGGGGAGATTTGGGTTATCAAGGCAAAAACATCAACAAGCTCCTTTACAAGATGCGATAGCTGATAAAAGAGGTGGAATTATGAAAAAGAAGGTTAAGAAGTTCAGGGGATCAAGAACTTGTGGTGGTGGTAGCCATAAAAAGAGGAGAGGCAAGGGTAGCAGAGGTGGAGCAGGGAATGCTGGTGTTACAAAACATCATTATCTTCGAACAATCAAACTTGTTAAGGCAGGATTATACCAAATTGGAAAGTACGGTTTCACAAGACCAAAGGTTGTTAGAAAAGACTACAGAATTGCAAGGGAAGTTAGGGAAACGCTTAGAGAATTGAAAAAAGAAGGTAAACTTGACGATTACACGTATAAATTCCTGTATTCGAGGGTTGAGCTGAACGTTGGAGATTTGGATGAGATAATTGACAAATTAGTTAAATTAGGATTGGCTGAAAAGAAGGATGAGAAGTATATGGTGGATTTAACTCAGTTTGGCTACTCAAAGCTCTTGGGGAGGGGCAATATAACAAAGGCAGTTGATGTAAAGATATATGAGGCTACAAACAGGGCAATTGAGAAAATTGAAAATGCTGGAGGTAGTGTTATAACCGAGTTTGAATGATGTTTGGTTTAAATAGGTGAAAGGATGGATCAAGTTTTAAGGGCTTTACAGCCCTACTTTGAAAGAATACCAAGTGTTGAAAGACCAAAAAGGCACGTATCGTTTAGAGAGAAATTTGCATGGACGATTGGCATTCTTCTACTCTACTTTGTCTTGTCAAACGTTCCAGTTTTTGGCTTATCACCACACTCAATTGACATATTTGAATCGTACAGAGCTTTCTTCGCTGGAAAAACAGGATCAATAATAGCTTTAGGTATTGGACCAATTGTTACAGCCTCGATTGTTTTGCAACTCTTAGTTGGAGCTGGAATAATCAGGCTTGATTTAACAAACCCCGATGATCAGGCAGCATATCAGGATTTCCAGCGATTTTTGGTATTTGTAATGATTGCAGTTGAGGCTTTGCCCCAAATTCTTGGAGGGCTTTTATTACCCAACACAGACGTTGCGGCTGCCTTAGGTGTTTCTCCATCCTTCATTTCATTCTTAATTTTCATTCAGTTGTTTATTGGTGGTGTATTAATCGTTTACATGGACGAAGTGGTATCAAAATGGGGAATTGGAAGTGGTGTCAGCCTTTTCATCTTGGCAGGAATTTCTCAGTCAATGATTACTGGATTGTTCAACTGGATAACTCCGGCAAATCAAAAACTCCCCCCAGGAGTCATTCCAAAGTGGATATGGATAGCTCAGCATTACACCGCCCAACAATTGTTGACGTTGGATGGTTTATCATTCTTGTTGATTCAAGGAGGTGTGCTAGCGTTAATCACAACCGCCATAATCATACTCCTTGTTGTGTTTGCTGAAGGTACGAGGGTTGAGATACCTTTAGCTCATTCATTAGCAAGAGGGGCTAGAGGAAGATTTCCAATTAAGCTGATTTATACGAGTGTTCTGCCAATGATATTCGTCAGGGCTTTGCAAGCAAACATTGTTGTTATGGGGATGCTCTTATACAACAAAGGTATAACCATTTTTGGCGAGTACGCAGGAACAAAACCCATTAGTGGTTTAATGTACTTTTTATCACCAATAAGAAGTCCGTACGACTGGGTTCCTGTTTTGGTCAAACAAAATCCGTATTTGGCTGAATTACCAGACTGGATGATTTATGGGCATTTACTTGTTGATGCTACTATACTAATCGTTGGAGGCGTACTGTTCTCAATATTCTGGGCTCAGACAAGTGGAATGGATGCCAGAACTGTAGCTTCTCAAATAGCAAAGTCGGGAATGCAAGTCCCAGGTTTTAGAAAAAGCCCGCAGGTTTTGGAGAGAGTTTTGCAGAGGTACATTCCAAAACTGACGGTTTTGGGTGGTGCGGCAATCGGTGTTTTAACATTAATTGCAAACGTTCTTGGTACAATAGGTAATGTTAGTGGTACTGGGTTGTTGTTGGCTGTCAGCATTGCATACAGGTTGTATGAGGATTTAGCCAAGGAACAGCTTACAGAAATGCATCCGATGCTCAGGAAGTTTTTGGGTGAAGAGGTGTAAGCATGAAGAATCTCATCTCCAGATTTTTTCTAGCGTTGGGCATCGTTTTTATGGTTGGCATAATGTTCAGCCATGAGTTCAGAAACGAGCTTGCCAATGCCATATCACCAGTTTTAGATCCACTAAGCCAGGCTTTACCATTCCACATCGTCGTTTTAATTCTTGCAACCTTTACAGCCTTGTATTCATCCGTCATACAGAGGTACACGGTTAATTTTCAAAGGCTAAAGCAGATTCAGAAGAAGGTTATGGAGTTTCAAAAAGAGTATATGGAAGCAGTGAAGCAACAGAATCAGTACAAGCTGAAGCAGTTGGAAGAGAAGAGGGATGAAATGCAAAAGATGCAGAGCGAAATGATGAGCATGCAGTTCAAGCCCATGTTTTACATAGGCGTTGTAACTATTCCAATCTTCATGTGGTTGTGGTTGAAGGTTAAGGACAATCTGACGGAAGTTGTAGTTCCCTTTACAGGTAAAATACACGTTGGAGACCCAATTTTGGTTGTTCCTTGGTGGCTGTTCTGGTACATTCTTTGCTCAATAACAATCACACAGATAATAAAGAAGGTCTTCAGAATTGGCATATAGTGGGGGTAGTTATGAAAATAACCATTTCTGGATTGCCTGGAAGTGGTACAACTACAGTTGCAAAGATTTTAGCTAAAAAGTTGAATTTAAAGCTGATTTCTGCAGGCGAGATTTTTAGAGAGTTGGCTGCAAAAAAAGGCATGACGCTGATAGAATTTGGAAAATACGCTGAGAACAATCCCGATGTTGATCTGTTAATCGATAAAACTCAAAAGGAAATGGCTGAGAAAGAAGAAAATGCAGTTGTTGAAGGCAGATTGTCGGGTTATATGGTTAAAAATGCAGATTTGAAGGTTTGGCTGTTCGCCGATGCTGAGATAAGATATGAGAGGATTGCCAAAAGAGAACACAAGGACATTGCGGTCGTTAGGAGTGAAACGAAGAAGAGGGAAGAGTTAGAGAAGAGAAGATACGAGAAATTTTACAGTATAAACATAGATGATTGGAGTATTTACGATTTAGCGGTGAATTCTGGAAGGTTCGATGCCGAAAAAATTGTTGAAATAATATTGAAAGCTTTATGGATTGAAAATACTTAAATTAACCAAAAAACAATCAAAACACATGCAACCTATCGGATTGGTTAAGGGTCCTGCTGACTCACCTTTGGAGTTTAAATTCATAACACCCGACAAAACAAAATTGAAAAGTGGAGAATTCGTTTATTACTATTTAAATGGCAAAAAGGTAATTTGTAGGGTTTTGAAGAGGACTCCCTTAAGATTATATCCCGACTTGTACCTCTCAAAGCCTACGGTTGAACCTGAAAGAATACTAAAAGCATTAAACATCAATTTAAAGGAATTTGAACTATTTGAAATAAAAACATCCATTATAGGCTACTTTGACGAAAAATTGGGATTTGTAAATCCAAGAATACCTCCAAAACCCGGACAACAGATTTTTTTGGCTGAAGCTGATACAATTCAGGAGGTTTTAATGAAAAAGAGGATTAATGAAGTGGGTTCAATACACATAGGCTATTTGCTTAACAGAGAAGAAGATGTACCAGTCGTTCTGGATACAAATTTGGTTGTAAGTGAGCATCTGTGCATATTAGCATCAACGGGAAGTGGTAAGAGCTATTTAGCTGGCGTTCTGGCTGAGGAGTTGTTAAAGCCCTACAACAGTGCGGCACTGCTAATCTTAGACCCCCATGGAGAATACCACACGCTAAAGGAGGTTGAAGGTTTGAGTGAATTTAAAAGCGATGATTACACACCGTACATCAGGATTTACGGGAAAGACGACATCAAAATAAGGCTATCAGAACTGGAGTACAATGAGTTGTTAAATTTGCTGCCAGAGCTAACAGAAAAGATGGAAGCTTTGTTAAACAAAGCTTATAGAAGTTTGGAAAGTAAATTCACATCGGACGATTTAATTAACCAGATCGTGGAGGCTGCTGGAGACGAGAAGGATGTGACAGCAAAAGCGTTAATATGGAGAATAAGGCGATACATTCAGGCTGTCGATGTTATCGATGACTACTTGCACATGGAGCTGACTGAATTGGTTAAACCTGCCCAAGCAAGCGTTTTACAGCTTTCTGAGCTAAGTGATATCGAGCAGGAAGTGTTGGTTTCTGTGTTGCTTAGAAGGATTTTGAATGCTAGAATAAACGCTGAAAAGGGTTTAGATGGAGAGAAGTTAGAGTATCCAGTCTTTATAATCGTTGAGGAAGCACATAGATTTGCTTCAAGGGATGCAAGGAGTTTCAACGTCCTAAGAACGATACTGAGCGAAGGAAGAAAGTTTGGCGTTGGTATTTGCTTAATCAGCCAAAGACCTTCAAAAATAGATTCCGATATATTGAGTCAATGCATGACACAAATCATCATGAGAATCGTGAATCCAGCGGATCAAGAAAACATAAGGAGCAGTGTGGAAAGCATAGGTAAGGATTTGATTGAAGAACTTCCAGGATTAACGAAGGGGCAGGCAATTGTTGCTGGCGTAGCCATAAATTCCCCCATTTTAATTAGGGTTAGGAACAGGCTTACAAGTCATGGTGGTGTGAGTAAGGATGCGGCAAGTGAGTGGATGAGTTGGGGTGGTAGGGATGAAGTTAAGACGATCAAAATAAAGCAGAACCAAAAGAGATTGTTTTGGGAGTAAGCAATGAAAAAAGCCTTGGCAATAACACTGGAAAAACTTGAAGGGTTTGAGAAGCCAAAAATAAAGCTTGAGCAATACGTTACTCCACCAAGTTTAGCGGCTGAAATTGTTGTGAATGCTAAGTTGATTGGCGATCTAAACTTTGTTGTGGATTTGGGGTGTGGAACGGGGATATTGGCTATTGCATCTTGTTTGTTGAATGCCAAAGCAATAGGTATTGATGTTGATTTGGATGCTTTGAAGATTGCAAAAAGGAATGCTGCAGAGTTTGGTGTAAGTGGCAAAGTTGACTTTATCGTTTGCGATGTCAAAAAATTTGTATTAAAGCTGAAGTCAGAAAAGAGCCTTACAACCATAATGAATCCTCCATTCGGAATTCAAAGAAGGCATGCTGATAGGCCATTTTTGATCAAAGCAATGGAGATTTCAAATGTAATTTACACGATGCACTCTGCAGGAAGCGAAAAATTCGTAAAAAAGATGTGTGATGAGAACGATTTTAAGATAACACACCTCTGGAAGTACAAGATACCTTTAAAGAAAACGTATTCATTCCATGAAAAAGAATTTAAATATATTGCCATAGAAGTTTACAGGTTGATGAGGTTGGATTGAATGAAGTTCGTAATGCCGGGAGATAAGGTTGGATACAAGGAAGAGTTCGTGTTAGGGGAAGGAGTTTATGAGGAGAATGGAGAGATATTTGCTGCTGTTGCTGGAAAGATAGTTGTGAAAGATAAAGTTATCAACGTTGAGCCCGTCAAGATTATTCCTGAAATTGAGAAGGGAGATGTTGTTTTAGGGAGAGTTATTGACGTAAGAAACTCAATAGCTTTGATTGAATTGTCGAGAAAAAAGGGATTGGATAGGGACTTGAAGAATACGGGTTTGGCTGCTTTACACATCTCAAATGTCCAAAATGAGTATTTGAAGGATTTAAACTCAGCCATTCGCTACATGGATATAGTAAAAGCAAGAGTAATAGATGAGAAGAGCCTAAAGCTTTCAACGAAAGAGAAAGAGATGGGAGTTGTAAAATCAATTTGCAGTGTTTGTAAGCATGAGATGCTTAGAGAGGGCGATGAACTTAAATGCCCAAACTGCGGGAATGTTGAGAGGAGGAAGCTGTCTTCAGATTACGGAAAGGGTAAGTGGTGAGTGAAGAAGAAGGTGGTAAAATGGAGGTAAAAATTGTCGAGGTTGGGGAGGATAACATAAAACTCATTGTTAGGGGGGAGGACCATACGTTTCTAAATCTACTGCAGCATTATCTGCTCGAAGATGACAAAGTAATCGTCGCTAAATACAACATACCCCACCCATTGGTTGGAGAGCCTGAGCTTTTTGTGAAAACAAATGGCAAAAATCCGTTGGAGGCTATTAAAGAGGCGAATGAAAAAATCGTTAAGGCTTGTAACGAGTTGTTAGAGCAACTTTAGAGTTGTTAGATTTTTTTGGATTACTTCATTCTAACTCTGGCTTGAAAAGTTTGATTCAGATTAAGTTTAGAACCCAGCTTGAAATCAAAAACCAAACAATAAGAAAATAAAAATTTTAGGAGGTTAGTACATTCCTCCCATACCGCTCATATCAGGCATTTCTTCTCCGCCTTTGCCTTTCTCTTTCTCCAATCCTTTTCCAGCAATGACATCGTCGATCCTCAAAATCATCACTGCAACTTCAGTAGCTGATTCGATCGCATGCGTTTTGACCCTCAATGGCTCTATAACTCCATTCTCCATCATGTTAATTACTTTTCCAGTCTCTACATCCACACCGTCATACTTATTTCCTTTCTCGTGTGCAGCCTTGAGTTCCACAAGCACATCAATTGGATCAATACCTGCATTCTCAGCCAACGTCTTTGGAACTATTTCTAAAGCAGATGCAAACGCTTCAACAGCTAACTGCTCTCTTCCGCCAAGTGTTGGTGCCCACTCTTTCAGCCTTAGGCTAACTTCAATTTCTGGAGCGCCGCCACCAGCCACAACCTTACCATCTTCTAATGCACAGGCAACAACCTTTACAGCATCTTCAATGCCTCTAGCAAACTCATCAACGACGTGCTCTGTCCCACCTCTGACGAGTATCGTAACAGCCTTTGGATTCTTGCATCCTGTAACAAACACCATCTTTTCATCTCCAACCTTCCTCTCCTCAACAACCGCTGCTTCACCCAAATCCTCAGGCTTGACGTCTCTCAAATCTGTATGGATCTTAGCTCCAGTAGCCTTGTTCAACTTCTCAATATCGCTCTTCTTAACTCTCCTAACTGCCAAAATTCCAGCCTTAGCCAAGTAGTATTGTGCTAAATCATCAATACCCTTCTGGCAGAACACAACGTTAGCTCCAGCCTCAACTATCTTGTCAACCATCTCCTTGAGCATCTTCTCTTCCTGCTCTACGAACTTCTGCAACATCTCTGGGTCGGTAATCCTTATCTTAGCATCTACCTCTGTCTCCTTAACCTCTAAAGCTGAGTCTAACAACAGTATCTTTGCATTCTCCACCCTCTTTGGCATTGCCGGATGGACAACTTCCTTATCCAACACGATACCATCTACAAGCTCTGTCTCCTCAACACTACCTCCCTGCCTCTTTTCAATCTTTACGTAGTCAGTATTAACCTCAATTTTACCATTGACCTCTTCAGCGATCATCTTTACCGCTTTGACTGCAATATCAGCCAATTTGTCCAAGGCTACTTCAGCACCTTTGCCTGTCATAGCTGTTGATGCCAACTTCCTCAAAATCTCGTCGTCATCTGTGCTAATTGGCTTTGACATGTCTTTCAACACTTCAATAGCCTTTTCAGCAGCCAGTCTGTAACCGTTTGAGATTATCGCTGGATGCACGTCTTGGTCTAACAACTCTTCAGCCCTCTTTAGGAATTCACCAGCCAAAACTACAGCAGTTGTTGTTCCATCTCCAACCTCGTTGTCTTGGGCTTTAGCAATCTCAACGATCATCTTTGCAGCGGGATGCTCAATATCAATTTCCTTGAGAATAGTAACACCATCGTTTGTAATAACAACGTCTCCCAAGCTATCAACCAACATCTTGTCCATTCCTCTTGGACCAAGAGTGCTTCTAACAGCCTCTGCAATAACCCTCGCAGCCAAAATGTTTAGTCTCTGAGCATCTCTACCAACCGTTCTCTGCGTACCTTCCTTCAAAATTAACACAGGTTGACCCTGCAACGTAGCCATTCATATCACCTCCTTAGCGAAATTTGGTGGATAGGTATTTCTATATAAATCTTTTGGTTGTTAAATCAAATCCACCAAAGAATTGACAGAAGTGTTTAAAGATTCAGAAAGTTCTCTACCATAATTCTACAATTTTTATGCAACTCATCAATGTAATTTTCTGTTTGCACAACAATTCGCTTTTTCTCATCCTCACTGAGATTTTTTTCTGTTTTAAGCCATTTCTCTACCGTATCCCTCCTAACCTCCAAATGGAACTGCAATCCAACCATCCTGCCAATCCTAAATCCCTGATTTTTTACAACATCCCCCTCAAAAAGCAGCTCAGCCTGTCTTGGCAAATCAAAGGTATCACCGTGCCATTGAAATACACTCATTTCTCGAGGGAGATTTCTGTTGAACTGGTCATCCTGGGATTTTTTAATTTCATACCAACCTATCTCCCTTTTGAATGGATATACTCTTTCACCAAAAGCTCCGGCAATTAGTTGTGCTCCCAAACAAATTCCAAGTATAGGCTTGGCTTGTTTAAAGCATTCTCTAATAAACTTCATCTCCTCCTCTAAAAAAGGATACTTGTCAGTCTCATAAACACCCATCGGTCCGCCCAAAACTACATAATGCGTCCCCGTCTTATTTATTTCATTCGTCTCATAAATTTCTACGTATTCGTAATCTGTGTCTTTCTCACTCAATATTTCTTCAATGAACTCCAAAGGCTCACCTTTAGCGTTTTTTATTGCGATGACCTTCATACTAAAAAAATCTATTCTACAGAATATAAATGTTCGTACTCCTTAATCAACCTCTCCTTTTTGTAGCCATGGTCTATGAAGTCCCATGGCAATTCTGAATCCACTGGTATTTCACTTAAATAATCTTTGATGTCTCCTACTTTAATTCTCGACTTAGACAGCAATCTACCTATTTTTTCATCTCCTCTTGATAAAGCGGTTTGAATAGCAAATTCTTCAATCTTAGAAATTTCGGCTTTAATATTTGCTCTCCTTAACTCTTTCCTCAAAAAGTCTGCCTTGACTTTTAATTCTTCAACATCGAAAGGTAACCACTGAAAGGGAGTATGGGGTTTTGGAACTAAGGGGTTAATTGAGAGCGTTACCCTGTTTATGTATTTCTTCACCTTCTTTGCCAACTCAACTATTGCCTTTAAATCATCGTACCCTTCAAAGGGCAATCCAATCATAAAATACAGTTTTATTTTCTTGAACTTTCCCGAAAAAAGACTTACAGCATTTATCACATCTTCCTCGCTTATTCCCTTGTTAACGATTTCCCGCATCCTCTCACTCCCAGCTTCGGGTGCTAATGTCAGACTCTTTAACCCAGCTTTATTTAGCAACTCCACCAACTCCTCATCAACCATGTCTGCCCTTAGTGAAGATGGAGACACTTTAAAACCCAATTCTATTAAGTTCTGTAGAATTTCCTTGAATTTTGGATGGTCTGTTGGTGATGGTGCAATCAAGGCTGCTTTTTCCACTTTTTTTCTGTTATTTTTGGCAACTTCCACGATATTTTCCGAATTTCGCCATCTCACCGGAGAATAAATCTGCCTCACAATACAGAATCTGCAACGTCTTTTACAACCCCTCCCAATTTCCAATAACACACACCTTCCATAAGCCCCATTTCCAATTATCTGATATTCTAAATGCTTTTCAAGCTTTAACGGTTTAACTCTCTTTACCATGCTTTCCTCACCTGTAAACATGCCCTTGATGTCTGTTTTATCGCACTCAAGAATTTCCTCAACGTTGCAAGCCTCTATTTCACCGATGAAAAAAAAGTCAAAGAAGTTCTTTAAAGGCACGGGATTCTCCATTACACATGGACCACCAGCAATTTTTAACCCCTTAAATTTCTTGGCAATCTCTACTGCTTTAGAGTAATCCTGTTCGTACTGCAAACTGAATAGAGCTATGTCAAATTCATTAATTGGTGTGGCACTTTCAACACTCCTAAAACCATTAAACACGTCCGAATAGAACCTCTCGCAAACGAAGTTATCTAACGCATTTATTTCACAGTAGATTTGCTGTAAACCGATATTTGCAATTCCTCCTCTGTATCTGTTTGGATAGACTAAAGCCACCCTCCTTAACTCTTTCCTCCATTTCTTTTGAATTGGATTAAATTCAAGAGCCATTCTGTTTGCTTTAACTAATCCAAATTGTCAAGTATTCTCTTCGCATGTACAACCGACAGATGGCTTATGAAGTTTGGAATATAAGCCTTCAACTTCTCCGCCTCAACCTCAACATCCGGCATTGTTGCTTGTTTTTCATCAATCGCAACTACTTGAACGTCTCTCCCCTCAACCCATTTTTTGATGCCAATCTCTATTCCTTTCGACTCTCCTAATCCGTAGAATATCAAAGCGTTATCTTTTCTTTCTGGAGGGTTGTAATTTTCAAGTATTCTATACAAAACGTCCTTATCTTTTTCTCCAACCTTGCATGAATTGACTCTGAGCATGAACTCTGCAACATCCACAACCTTTGGCATCAATGGTGGTGAGATGGCAATTACATAATCTGAGGAGCTTTTTAAGCTTAATAGTCCACCTAAACTATACCCTACTGTTAAAATCTGCGTATATCTTTCTCTGAGCTTATTCAAAACACCCTCAACATCGTTTATAACATCTTCATCAAACAAGTTTTCATTGTCTCCATGCCCCCTCAAATCTACTACATAAGTATCGTAACCCTTCTCAGCAATCTCATATCCAAATCCGAGCATTTCGTTTTTTGATGAAGCATAGCCGTGTATAATCAATGCTGCCCTATTACTTCTTGCATCAACAAAGAATGCTGGAATTTTTTTATTATCAAGGCTTTCAAATTCAACTCTCCTAACCTCCATGCTTGCTGATTCTTTTTTAATTTAATAAGTTTTTTTGGTCTCCTGAACTGGAGTTTTGAAAATTTCAAAAATATTAGTGTTATACTACACTAATTTTCAATCAACCTAAGTAATGTGTAGATAAATGTATGGATAAATTAAAATAAAATAGAGTGATACCGAAAAACGTGCAGGGTCTTGTTGAGATAATAATTTTCCTTTTAGCCATAATCCTGCTGTTGCGAGACAACGCAAGCCTACAGCATTCACACAACATCCTGCTTGCATCAATGACATTACTCTCGTTTACCTCACAGTTTGTGATGTTTCTCTTGGTCATTCCAGCTTACAGCGATGTAAATCTTCCTCTACCAGTTTCCATTCTCCTGCCCGTTATTTATTCACTTGAAGTTTATGTGATTGTCCGTTTAGCCTTAATATACTCCTCCAAGCTTTCCTGTGGTGGTTTTGCTTTGTTGAGAGGCAAATTTTTCACTTCGTTGATTATGGGGTTGATGGGTGGTTTAATCTCGACAGCACTCATATTAACCTACAGTTTAGCCTACAACCACCGCTTTTTCCCGGAACAGCCCATGATACTTATGGCGTTGGGTACAGGTTTCTCGAACCTTGTTAGAGAGGAAGTTTTGTTCAGATTGGGTGCTCAAACGATTCTCTTAAATGCACTCAAAAACTATCGCTACAGTGGTTATTTTGCTGTTTTGGGGTCTGCTGTGTTATTCGAGGTGTGGCACAACATAAAAGCTATCAACGGATTAAACTTCCTGATTTCACTTACATTTGTAATTCTGTACCACAGATACGGATACGAAGCTTCAGCTGTTGCCCATGCTTTCGGGGATTTAGCAGTGTTTTGGGAATTGCCATCGTTGTACCTATAGTTATTTTTCAGATTTTCAAATTTTCAAACAGATACTCAAGGCACTCTTAGAATAATAGTTTAGTTGATTTTATTAATTTCTTGTATTAGCATAAAACATGGAAGATATAAGAAAGTTGGGGGACTTAGCCTTAAAGTTGGAGAGATACAGATATAACATTATCTCAGCTTTAAGCTGGGTGATATTTGGAATGTTGTTTAGTGCTATGTCCATCCTTTACAGTTCGCTCATGCTCTTTGGAGTTCGAGAGTACTGGATAATAATGGTATTGATGGCTGTAGCTGGAGGTGTTGGGGGCTACGTTTATGGAAGGCTATGGAAATACGTACCTTTAAATAAAGATATCGAGATGAGGTGGCGTGTTGGAATAATTTTACTCATTGCGCCTTTCATCGTCTCATATACCTTGCTACCTTTCTTTATTACACCCTCACAATTCTACTTCTCAATTGTGTGGTATCCGTCTCTTGGCTTTGGATTGTTGCTTGCTGGCATTTACGCTGAGAGAAAAGACAAGTATCTGATAACAAAAACAATGAGTTACACAGGATTTGCGATTGTTTTGACATCTACTATTTTTTTACCGCTCTCATCATTCAACACAACTTTTACCGAAGTAATAGCCTCAAATATGCTTGCTGTTTCAATGACATTGTTAATCTATTTTGTCACAGCGACATATCTCTTTTTCAAAGCCCAGAGGGTGGTGTATGGAGCTTGATGACGACATAGTAAACCCCAAAAGAATTCTGATAATGACAACCCTTTTTATTTTCAGAGAGATGACTGAAGGTGATTTAGCCAAGGCTACAGGTATTGGTTGGGGTAGTCTAAGCACACACGTAGCAAGGTTGGAGAAGAAAGGTTACTTGGAGAGAAAGAAAGTGATAACAAACAAAGGTGTAAGGACGATAGTTAAGATTACAGAGAAAGGCTATCAGAAATACAGGGATGAAGTTGAGAAGCTTAAAGAGGTGATTGTAAAAGTTGAAACTGTGGGTAAAGATAAGAGACTTTGAGACTACAAACCCCTCAAAAACTCAGGTTTTAAAATCCTTGGATTCTTTATTGCATACTCTATTGCTTTTATTATTGACTCCTTTTCATCCGGCAAATTTCCGCCAATTGGAAGGTAATTTGACGCATGGTTACATCTAAATATCGTCTCACACTCCACACCTTCAACAAACCATTTTAACTCGACCAAGTTTTCAACGGGATTTAATAACTTAAACTCTCCCTTTTCAATTTTTTTATAGAGTGTTGTTCCAGGAACTGGAATCAACGTTAATGCTGCCGTGTATTTGGGTTCAATCTGATTTATGATTTTAGCGGTATTCTTCGCATTCTCATACATTCTTTTCTTCCCACCCAAGCCAGTTATGACAGTAACAGATAAGTCAATTCCACACCTAATTGCCTTCTTACAACCTTCCACGATTTGTTTAGAAGTTACTCCCTTTCTAATTTCTTTCAAAATTTCATCATCTCCGCTTTCTATTCCGACATACAAAAGCTTTAGTCCGGCATTTCTCAATATTGTTAGCTCTTCTTCGCTTTTCTCAAGCAAATCAATTGGTGTAGCATATGCACTTATCCTCTCCAAGTTGAATAGGTCGTTGGCGAAATCCATAATTTCAAGGAGTTTCGCTGTATCCATAGCCAATGCATTACCATCTGCCAAAAACAACCTTTTAACATCACCATAAAACTCCCTAGCCATTAACAAATCCTCTTTGACCTCACCAACATCCCTCTCTCTATATTTTTTGCCCTTGTACATCCCGCAAAATGTGCATTTGTTGTGTGAACAACCAATTGTTGCTTGAACTATCAAGCTTAAAGCTTCACTTGGCGGTCTAAATACCGGTTCTTCGTATCTCACAATCTTGACTGCCATATTCGGCTTTTAAAAACTTTGGTGTAATTTTACTTCCTATCTGCAACTCCCTTAATACCAAAAAGACATTCAAAAAATATGAACAAAAAGCAAAAAAGTATTATGCTTCGTGCCAACTACATTCATGGAATCTGAAAAACTTAAGCACCTTTTGGAGCACTGGATTGAACACAATGTGGAGCATATAGAAAAATACAAGGAGTGGGCAGAAAAAATTGGTAGTGAAAGTCCTCAGGTAGCGGAAATTCTAGATAAAGCCATTGAAAAATTTGAGGAAGGTAACAAATTGCTTGAAAGGGCTTTTAATTCTCTTTAGTTTTGTCTATTTCTGTTTCATCTGAAACGATAAACCCAACAACATCAATTAGAAATTTGTTGAACTCGTAGACTGGAGTAGTTGTTCTCCCAAAACCTCCACATCCAATGTGGGGGCTTATTATCCCTGCACCCTTCAATTCAGCAATAACCACCCCCCCATCTCTGTTGTATTTGGCACAAATTCTAACAATTGCATCTCCACATACCAAAAACCCATCTCTCTCTTTTAACATCTCTTTGGTTATTTCAACAAACTCATGAGGTCTATTTTCTCCAATCTTTCTGAAATAATCCTCTATAACTTCAAAAATATCTGCTTTACCACTTTTTAGTTTTTCGAGAAACATTCTGATGATGTATGGAATTTCCATTGTTTTTTGAAGCTGCACAAATCTCATGTTCCAAGAAAGGGATGATTTTTCCGCTTCAACAGGCACAGCCAACTTCTTACCCTCCAGAAGTAAAACCAAATCTAAGTCTTTCAGTTCATTTGCAGGTATGTAACCGTCTTTTGAGTACTTAAAAAGCAATTCTAAGGCTTTTCTTGCTATTTCATCGTTTCCAAGTATTTTTAAAACTGTTTCAACGTTCATGTTAATCCATTACAACCAACGCACCGTATGGGCAGGCTTTAACACAATCGTAGCACTTCTGACACCTACTTTCATCGATTTTTACAACCTTGTTCCCGTTTCTTATAATCGCATTGTGTCTACAAACCTCATCACATTTCCTGCATCCCTGACACCCTACTGCAGCTATCATCACCACACCATATCGTTCGCACAACTTACCTTACACCTTAGCCTTGAACTCCTTAGCAAACTCATCAATCGTATTTTTTATCTTAGCATACCACTCATCTATGGTTTTGTGCATCTCTACAACGATTCCTTGGATATCTACTGGCTTATACGTGTAGTAATACCCCCCACCGTTTAACAGCTTTTTTTCCCTCACAACCAATCCAGCAACCAGAAGTTTTTGTAGGGATTTGTAAACGGCATTCTCACTCTTTTTTACAGCAACACTTAAATCCTCAATCCTAGCCTCTCCAACTGTCGCTAAATTTCTGAATATCTCTACATCTGCTTCATTTAATCCATAAAAACACTCTAAAAAATTTTTACAGTTTAGATTCATCAGCATCTCTTTGATTGACCTCATAGCGTTTCCAAAGCCTTCTTTATCTCATCTCTTAGCATGTTTTCAGGCAAAGCACCAATAAACGAATTTAGGATTTTGCCCTTGTAAAACATTATGAGTGTTGGTATTGCTGAGATGTTATACCTTCTTGCCAACTCCGCATTGTCGTCAACGTTCACTTTGGCGAATTCTACACTTCCATCAAACTCTTTCTCCAGTTTCTCCAGTATTGGTGCTACATACCTGCAGGGCATGCACCAGTCTGCGTAAAAATCTACAACCACAAGTTTATCCTTCTCAATCAACTCATCAAATTCATCCTTTCCCACATTCTTCATACACTCACCTCCAATATTTTTAAATCATCAATTCTTGGCACACCACCCAATACAAACCTATCGTTTATGATGATGGGTCACCACATCCCCACAGGTAGGTTTGGGTTAGCAACTAGTCATCTCACATTTGCTGTTTAACACCAAACTATTTAAACATATATCGGTTTTTCAAAAATCAGTAAAAACCGTAGTAAGTTTTTTCACATAGCTTCTCTACATGTAAATTTCTTCTAACTCTTTATACCTTTCAAATATTTTGCGATTATCTCCTTAAAAGTCTCTAATACATACTTTAAATCCTCTTTTGGCACCATATAGGTTGACAATTTAAAATACCTTGTCAATCCAGGTTTTATTCCATGTATTTTTTTAGCCTTCAATTCTCTGTATAAGAAGAACCTACCACCTTTAACTCTTCTCGAGATCTCATACAGATTTTCAGCATGGAAGAACATTAAATCGTGGTTATGGGGTTTATCACCCAGTTGAACTATTTCCAATTCCTCCATCTTTTTGGCAAACCATCTTGCCTTCTCAACTTCCCTGTCCCAATCCTTTACTCTCTTTTTAACGTGGGGAAATGAGGCAATTAGAGTCATTATCGTTGCCCCCCTTGCCGTACAACCAAGCAACTCGACCTCTTTGTTTTTGTACTTGTCTGATTTTCTCAAGACCAACTCAGCATAATCTTCTTTCATCCCCAGAACTCCTATGGGACCGCTGGCAGCCATAGATTTGTGACCGCTTCCAACGATAAAGTCAGCATCGATTTTATCCATTTTTACCGGCATTCTGCCAATTGCGTACGCACAATTCAACAACAACGGTATGTCGTATTCGTGGCATACTTTTGCAATTGCTTTGGCATTTGGCAGATTTCCATAGTTTCCATCTGGATACGTCAATAAAGATAGAATAACTTCACCCTTCTTTTTTGTTTCTTCAATGGTTTCAGCATAAGTATCAACATTTATTCTGAAATCAGGATAATCCGTCTTTGGAACTTCAACTACTTTCAAATTTGCCCTTTCAGCGGCAACATAACTCGAGTAGTGGGCATTACCATCTAAGATTACATAAGCATCTTTTACAGTCTTCAAAGCTAAGCTGTGCATGACTATGAACTTACCTTCTCTCGCCCCATTGGTTACTCTAGCCACATCACATCCCAAAAATTTTGGTAAGTCGTTGTGAACAAAGTTGTAGATTGGCGGGGTTTTAATCTCGTCAAGCCTTCCCTGACAAAAGTCACAAATGCTATAACCGTCTCCCCACTCCATTAAAGTCTCTCTCGCCTCTTTTGTGAGTATTCCACCAGTCTGCAGGGGGTCTATGTTGATGAAGTTTTTTGTTTCCCTTTTGAACATAGGTCAGAATACGTGGCAAATTTAAAATTGTTTTTGTGTTCTGCAAAATTGTGTGAGAAAATTGCACAGCAACGATTCTGGAACTTGCATGTGGAAACTCGCTATATCTCGCTAACAAATTTTCCCATGATTTTAATAACATAAATGGCAATTAAAAGTACCAAGTGTTTGGAAATTTAAACTTAATGGAAACGTTGTAACTAATAAAAGTCAAGAAATCTTTAAGAGCTTTTTTGTTTTCGATGTTGGCGTTCAGCGGTGTCACAATGTTTTCAATTTTATCAATTTTATCCCTCTCAATTCTGTATACTTCCCTACCAAAAGTCCAAATCAAGTCATCCAGAATGTCTGGTGGTACTTTTGACTCTCTCGACACAATCTCGAACGCTTCCTTTGTTAAATTCCTCAGAATTTCTACGTCCTCCTTGCTCAGCTTTATTACACCTTCAAAATCCTTAACATTGGCAACGTTGACGACTCCACTCCTTAGCCCCACTTCAAGCAATACGTTATCAACCGGAAGGCTTAGATTCTCAACATCTGCAGGCTCAAAATATTTTTGTCTCTTCAAAATTTTTATTAAAAGAAAGCTTTTTTTCATCAACGGATCTTCATACGCTTTAAACGTCCTCAGTTGTTGTAGGACACCCTTTTTATCCATTCTCAGCAAGTAACCTTCCGAAGACCTTAACAAATTTCTAAAATCGCCTTTGTGATAATCAATCAACTTTTTCGCACAATCCCTCAACAACATTGCCCTTTCTGCGACGCCTCGGATTGTGACATTGCCTATGCTAAACACCTTCGTCAAATCTTTTGCTGTAATTCTAACCAAATTTTCTGCTGTAAAAAAGTCTGGCCTTTCTTTCTGAATTTTTCTCGCTAAAAAGTACATGAGATCGGAACCGTGATAGAATTTTCCTCCGATTTCAGCCCCAAATCTCTTGTTTTCGGGATGGGTTCTGTGGTCTATTGCAACAAGAAAGAACATGTAGTTTGTATAGATAAATTCATCACCTTCAGGGAACAAATCGGGTGAATTGAATGAGATTGGCTTGTATCTCAATTTCTTAACAATTCTACCCAACTGTCTTGCTTTACTCTCGTTTATTTCAGCCCTAATTTTTGCAATGGGCATTAACAATTCTTATTTAGGCTAAATATTAGGTTGTTGGTTTTTGTGTTTGAGCGGTGATAACAACTTTTAAAGATGAAGAGTTGAGTCATTATTATGGAGGCGATTGAAGCAATTTTTAAGCGTAGAAGTGTTAGGGATTACGTTGAGAAAGAAATTGAGGATGAAAAGATTGAAATACTGCTTAAAGCTGCAATGTATGCTCCGTCTGCTGGAAATGAACAGCCTTGGCACTTCATAGTTGTAAAAAATAGGACAATGCTTAACAAATTGGCTGAATTGTATCCATACGCAAAAATGTTAAAAAAAGCGAACGCAGCAATCGTTGTATGTGCAGACAAAGGGCTTTCGAGGTATGAGGGCGATTTTTGGGTGCTGGATTGTTCAGCATCAACCCAAAACATATTGCTGGCTGCCACCGCTTTAGGAATAGGTTCTGTATGGATCGGTGTGCATCTAAATAAAAAGAGAATTGAGGATATATCAAGAATTTTAGAGCTGCCAGAAAGTGTTGTGCCAGTAAGCATAGTCTCTCTTGGCTATCCGAAAGGTGATGTTTTTAAAGAATTACCTGAGAGGTTTAGGATGGATAGAATTCATTACGAAAATTGGTAAGGTTTAATAGGCTTTGCTCCAACTCTGCGTATGGTACAGACGATTATTGTTGTTGGAGGGCAGTGGGGAGATGAGGGAAAGGGCAAAATAGCTGACTTTTTGGCTGAGAAAGCTGATGTTATTATTAGATATGCCGGTGGAAACAACGCTGGACATACGGTTGTTGTTGGTGATAAGAAGTTCAAGTTTCATCTCATTCCTTCAGGTATAGTTCATGAGGGCAAGCTTAACATAATTGCAAATGGAACAGTCGTTGATCCTGAAGTGTTGGTTGAGGAAATCGAAACTCTGGAAAAAATGGGCTTTAAGATTGATGAGAGCAGGTTAATAGTTTCTTCAAATGCTCACACTATTTTATCAAAGCATAGAGAGGAGGATAATCCGAAAAAAGACCCGCATGCAAAGATGATTGGAACAACTGGTAGGGGAATAGGTCCCTGCTATAGAGATAAAATTGCAAGGAAAGGTATGAGAATTTCAGATTACGTTGAATCTTCTCAATCCAAAATTGTCAAGAAAATAAAACCTTTGGTTAAAGACACATGCTTCATTATAAACGAGGCGATTGAAGAGGGTAAGAAAGTACTGTTTGAAGGGGCACAGGGAACTCTGCTTGACGTGGATCATGGTACGTATCCTTTTGTAACATCATCAAACCCAACCGCTGGTGGTGCTTTGACAGGCACCGGTGTTGGTCCAACCAAGATAGATTCGGTTATCGGTGTTTTTAAGGCTTATACAACAAGAGTTGGTGCTGGTCCATTCCCCACTGAATTGGGGACGGAAGAGCAAACGAATGAGGAAGGAACATGGGATAAAATTGAGCCAATGTATGAGGATGCATTAAAGGAAGCATTAGATAAAGCAAACTCTGGTGACAAATACTACCAGGGCAAGTACATGCGATTGAAGGGCAAGGAGTATGGAACAACTACTGGAAGACCGAGAAGGACAGGGTGGTTCGATGGGGTTGCTGCAAGGTATGCGGTGATGGTTAATGGCATGTCTTCAATTGCAATCACGAAGCTTGATGTGTTGCAGGGATTGAAAAAGATAAAGATCTGTGTGGCTTATGAGATTGACGGTAAAAAGACAACGAACTTCGTTTTAAACACGAAAAAGCTTGCCAAGGTCGAGCCTGTGTATGAAGAAATGCCGGGGTGGGATGAAGATATAAGCGATGCGAAGTCTTTCGATGATCTGCCAAGGAATACTCGGAACTACTTAAAAAGGCTTGAGGAGTTATGCAAGGCTAGGATATCAATAATTTCCGTTGGACCAAGAAGGGATCAAACGATAGTTTTGAACGATACAGATTTGTTTTAGAGTCAAATTCTTGGTCGGAAAGATTTCAACTGGATTGATGGCTTGAACTTTAGACTTGAAGAGCAAATGCTATCGAGAATCTCCGTTTCCTGATTATCTCTTAGAAATCATTAGCCATTCATAATATCAAAAATGATATCGAAAGGATTTTCTTGTTTTGAACAAAAACTGAGACATGAAAATTTTGTTAATCACTGGAAAGCTTGCGGAAAAGGATGTGAGGAAATACGCAAAAAATGCTAATGTTTACGTTGTTGATATAGACGTCGCAGCCTTTATAACGCCCTCACATTTAAGAAACGTTGAATTTAATGGTTATGACCTAATTTTAGTTCCTGGCTTAACCAAAGATTGTGATTGGGAGGGCTTTGAGAGGGAAAAAGGAGTAAAAATCAGGCTTGGCCCAATTCATGCCTACGATTTAAAGGTCGTTTTGGAAAATGTTGAAAATATTGAGTTTAGCCATAAAATCCCTGCCTGCAGGCTTTTAAATGTCGTTAAGGCAAAGGAAGTTGTTGATATGGTGGATCCAATAGAAACGTATCGTTTTAAGATTGGTGACGTTAAAGTGGGGGGAAGAATGAAAGTTGTTGCTGAAATTGTAAACGCAATAATACCCAAAGATGACTTGATTCAAAAAATTGAGTATTACAAGCAAAATGGAGCGGATATAATTGATTTGGGGATTCCTTTGGAGTTCGATGCTAATGAATTGAAGAAAGCAGTAAAAGTAGCAGTTGATTACTGCAACGCTTTGAGCATTGATACGTTTAACCCAAAAGCGATTAGAATTGGGGTTGAATGTGGTGTGGACATGGTCATGAGCATCTCTTACAGAAATACCGAGGCTTTGGATTATATCAAAGATGTTGCAGTCGTAGTAGTTGAGAGGGATTTGGAGAAGCTGATAAAGTTGATGGAGAAGGTTAGAGAAAAAACGGATAAAGTTATTGCCGATCCCGTTTTGGATGCTCCGTTAAGAGTTGCAGAGTCTATTTTGAGGTATTACAAATTCAGGAAAATTAATCCCGAAATACCTTTGCTGTTTGGTGTTGGTAACGTTACAGAGTTGGTTGATGCTGATTCGGTCGGAATAAATGCTCTGCTTGCTTTAATTGCTGAGGAAATTGGAGTTGATTTGTTGTTCACGACTGAAGCAAGTCCAAAAACGATTGGCAGTGTTAAAGAATTAAGGATAGCCACTTATATGGCTAAGGCTGCAAAAGTAAGGAACAGTCCACCGAAGGATTTGGGGTTAGCTTTGCTTGCGATTAAGGATAAGGTGAAGTATGAAACACAATCGATGCCCGAAAATTACGTTGATGCCGTCGAAAATAAAAAGTTCATTAGAGATCCGTTGGGCGACTTTATTATTTGGGTCGTAAATGGTAAAATAGTATGTAAGCATGAAAATCTCAACATTGTTGGTGTGAATGCGAAGGAAATTATTGATACTGTTTTAGCCAACAACCTCGTGTCAAGGTTGGATCATGCAGCTTACCTTGGAAGGGAGTTAAAGAAGGCTGAAATTGCCTTGAAGTTAAAGAAGAATTACATTCAAGATCAAGAAATTGATTTCGGGTTTTATTAGCATTCATTTTTGTAATTATCTTTTGCGTTTTCCATATATTTGAAAAAAACCTATTTCAATAATTTCATTCTAAAGAATTGATTCCTCGAATTTGCCCCTCATTTGTGTCCTTGGAATTCATTTTATTATTAACCGTAAAAATTATATCTTATCCATCTGGCAATAAGGAGGTGAGTAAACATTGTACAAACCAGAAAAAATCTCCGAAATACTAATCAAAAATTTAAAAGAGTTTGGAAATCCTTTGGGTGTTCCTATTCAGCAAATAAATACTTGGTGGAAGAATTTGAATTTGGGTAAGGGTAGTAAGCTTTTGTTTACCGGTATGATTTACCAATTAGCCCCATACATTGCAAAAATAACCGAATTGCTTCGCATTTTTGAAGACACACCATTTGAAAATGTACTGCACATTTTGCCGAATACTGCAACAAGGATTATTTCGATACCAAACAAGAACGACGTGCAGCGTTATAATGGGATACTGCTAAAAATTTATTCGCTTCTTTCAAAATCAGATGTTGGGTTTTACTATGACCCAGCGCTTGACTCTTACACTGGCATAATTCTGCATGAGTTAGGATGTGATTGCGAATTCCAAGAACATGCAAAAAAAGTTGTCGAAAGACTTGAAAAAAGTGGAGTTAGGGAAATTGTAACAGTAGACCCCCACACAACTTATGCACTAAAGAAGTTGTATCCTCAATATACCGGAGTTGAACTTGAAGTTTTCAGCTACATTGAACTTATTAGCGCATCTAAAGTTGAGAATGAATGCATAACTTTGCAAGACCCCTGTTATTATGCTAGGTATCTCCGTATCTACGACCAGCCAAGGGATTTGTTAAGATTTGCTGGTATTGAGAGTGTGGATGTGAAGAACTCCAAAAAAATTACAGGATGTTGTGGTGCTCCAGTAGAAAGTTTATCTCCAAAGTTGTCGGGAGAGATTGCCAAATTAAGGTATTTTGAGTTAAAAGAAACAGGATGCGAAATCGTTACACTGTGCCCCTTGTGTTTGTCCAATCTAAGTTCTTTTGGTGATGTGAAGGACATAGCTGAGGTTTTGGTGAAAACGATATAGCTGTTTGGCCATTCGTATTAAATAAAAATTAAACCAAGAGGAGAGGTAGGGCGTAAAAAACCGGTAAAAGGGAACATCGAAGACCATGGTTGCGATGTACGTAATTGCTATAGGCCATTCTACAGAATTCTTCACTTCCTCCTCTGAAATTTCGATTGGAGTTTTTAACCAGCTTAAAAATTTTGTGTATGGCCTTGGTACTGGCATTCCAACGATTTCTTCAATCTCTTTGTATTTTCCATTC
>QMZC01000003.1 GCA_003662995.1 Archaeoglobales archaeon | reverse complement strand
TAATAAAAAGTTACTCTCATAACAATTGCTGTTTAAGGCTATGTGAGTTGTTAAACTGTCCAAAACTGCAAAATTCAGAACAAATAAGATTAAAAGTAAAATAAACTTTGTTTTAGCTTTCATTTTATCGCCCTCGATACAATAATAACCATTCCAACTACAAACGCAATATACCCCATAAACACCATAATAACAGGCAGATTAGCCTTCGCAAACTCCGTCATTCGACCAAGAGGATCTTTAAAATATGCTTCTTGAACTGATGGTTTGAAAACAATAATGTAACTATCCGTATTATTCAAATTAACCGTATCTGTTGTATTAAATTCCCCAATAAAACCACCCGATTGATTGTAAATTAAAATCTTCTTCGCCCCTACTAAATCCAAATCTGAAAAAGTGATCGTTACAGCATTGGCAGTTTGAACTAAACTAAAAATCAAAATTAAAAAAAGAAATATTGAAGATTTTCTCATCCTCTCCACCCTAAAACTTCAATCCTCCCTTGATTAGCCCAACGATCTTTTCAAGCATGTTTCTAAAGAATGCCACGAATATCAAAATTACCAAGATAGGCACTACTGCCATGACCAAATTAGCAACATCAGGCATTATATCTGCAAATCCCTTAACCATCTCTCCCAAAGCCGTCCAATTAATCCCGGATGTTCCATTGTCCTCTGCTGCTACAATTCCAACTCCGTAACTTCCATAAATGCCCAAAACTAACACTGCCAAACTTGCTAACCTTGCCAATTTCTTAGCTTCAAAGACCTCAAAGTTTTTCAGAATTGAGAGCCAAGAAATACTATTTTTCCTTTGTTTTGCTCTAAAAAGCCCTTTTATCCATGTCCATAGCATTCCAACAAACTCTCTAACCCATTTCATAAAATTAAAAGTAAACTTCAAGTATATAAACACTTAACTGAATTAAGCTAAGATAAAGCAAAACTTGAGTGAGTTAAGTTTTTGTCCAAATTTCAATATTAAACCTCAGATTGTAATACCACAAAATCATCAACCGACGCTTCTTTTTCAGTATCTCATCAATCGTAACAACTCCGCAATAAGTTAGCTCCCTTCCACAAATCGGACAATACTCCACTCTCTCCCTTGCTGCCCTCTTCAAACTAGTTGTATCAGTTATGCCAAACCTCTCCCTCCATTTGTTCATAAATCCAACGCAACCCGTTCTATTTGAGTAGTTCAAAAGGAAGTCTATCCACTCCCTCTCAAAATCGCCAAGCTCTTCCTCTTTAATTCCTGAGTAAAAAGCCTCGTTCAGATCAACAACCGCCTTCCTACCATTATACCTAAAATGATGTGCTATTTTCCCAGCATAAACAAACTCATCGTTCTCATCAAGATCAAGCCAAGTGTATTGAGAATAGACAGTAAAAAACTCATGATCCACAAAAACATAAGGATCAATCCAAACCGACAAATCTCCAATTTTGTAAATAGCCTTTCTAACTTCCTCTTTCCATATCCTCTTTAACCCTTCAAGCCATGTTTTAGAAATATAGGGAGTAAAACGGATGTATTCACCATTTGAAATAACAAAATTGAACAAAGGAGCATGAACGTGGAAATGTGGCTCTTTTACTGCATTTCCACTACTCCAAGGATGCATGTTTGTAAACAAACCAATCATAAAATCTTTTTCCAAATTCGGAACATTCTCATTCTTTTTTAAATAATCCTCTAAAAACCTTCTAATTGTATTTTTAACCGCTTTCCTTAACTCTCTTGAAATCTCATTTACTGCCTTCAGTTTGTCATTACTTCTTAAAATATAATCTGCCATATCAACACTCAAAGACTTAGGTAGAGTAAAAACAAACCAAATTAAGGCTAAATTGTGTTTATTATGTCTAACTTTCTTCAATTCTCCATCAAAAAACCTATAACTTACCGTTTTATTTTCAACAGCCTTAACAACATATTTTAATTGCTCCAATCTAATTTGTGCTGCCTTTTTAACAACGTTCATCTTGTTTAATGGATGCAATCTACCAGCAAATAATCTCAATCTACCCCCTTCTTCAGTAAAATGCTTTTCATAGTCAATACAAGGCTTAATCACATCTCCATGTTCAGAACACTCAAACTTTTCGAATAACATTGAAACATAAAAATCCCTTTCAACATCATAGCCCATTTTATCTAAGGTTTTCAAAAGCTCCTCATGCGGCTCACATCTCGTATAATCGTAATCAAAGATTACAAAAGAGTCATCAACAACAGAATTCAAACCTTTCAAGCTAAATGCCTGCAATGTTGTAACGCATTTAAACAAGAAAGTATCCAACGCCAACTTTATCATTTCCCCCTTATACTCAAATTTAGGCTTCCCTAAATAATGTGGTTCTGTGCTATTAATATTAAGTGAACATAAACCCGTGGGGCTTTGGGGTTTGGAATCTCGATTAATATTTGGTGATTTTGATAAATCGATTGTTATCTCATTTGGTGTTTTTGTGTCGTGGATTTTGTAGAGTATTTCCGCTGGGTTTTTGCCTTGGCTGAGGAGTCTAAGCTCCCAAAGCCTGTCTATGTCGGGATTTGGTTTTTTAAGCTCTTGTTGATAAGCCCACTTCGCCCATTCCTTTACCGGATCCTCTTCACCTTTGAGGAGGGAATAAGGATCAACTTGATTATCCAAATACTCATCAAAAACATCCTTAGGTTCTTGATAATCTGATACAATTATACCTTGGTTGTTCTTTGCCAAAATTTCAGCATTTAAACGTGGTAAAATGAGTTTGGCATTTGGTCTTATTGTGTAGATTTCCCCATCTATCCCGCAAAATTCATGAGGTTGTGCGAAGGGAGAGGCTACAAAAACAACCCTTTCCATCTTAATCTAGGTCCATTGTGTCCACATACAGCTCGGTAATTGTGTCCACAATCTTGGCTGCCTGAGATCTTACAAGTCTGTAATTGTGACCACAAAAATGGATCCTGGAGGCTTGTGTCCACAACTCGAGTTCCAGGAAATTGTGTCCACAATGGACCGTTAGAACTCATCAAAGTCATCGTTGCCATCCTCAAAATCTTCAAAAAAGAGGATTAACATCGTTCCCTTTCTCTCCTCTGTTCTGCTATACCACTCTTCAACCACTTTACCCTCTGCAACGTATAGCTTGAACCTCTTACCTATTAGATTGTTGTAATCGCTGCTTAAGATTATTCTTGGACTAACGTATTTTTCACCGTTTGTTTTTCGTGTATGCTTGCCAACTCTCCTTTCGCTGCTCCACCACTCCCCTCTTACATTGTTTAGGAAAATCTCAATTTCATTCATAGTCTCAAGAAATTAATTGAACGATTATGAAAAGCTCTAAACTCACATGAACACAGATACAACGGCTTACCACAAATCAAGCATTCCCTATCTTCTTCCATTCCTAACCCTCTAAAAATAAGAAAAATTAGATCTCTTGCCCCAACACCTTCTTAAGCTCGTTCTGTGCTGTCTTTGCTACTGTTTTTAGATCTCCAAACTGTGAAATGAAATCGACTGGTGAAATCCTCCCTTGCCACACGTTGATGTATTCATCGCTGTTGTCCTTTCTCTTGCTAACTCTAACGCTTATGCTGCCTCCTTCCCATACTGAAAAACTCAACATTCCGTTTGTTGTAAAGATGTTGACGGTCTCAATCGGTTTCTTTCCATTTCCTTTTTCCTTTACTTCTTCCTTTCCTTCTACCTTCTCCTTTCCTACTCCTTTCTTTTCTACCTTCTTGGCTTCCTCAACCATCCTATCACCTCCCTAAATTTTCTCCTCCTTGAGGAGCATGAAAAATTGATAACCAGCTTATTTTTCTCTTAAATTCAACATCAACAGCCTTAACAAGCTTAGAAATATTCGAACCATCTTCTTTGAAAACAATAAACAGGTAATAACCGTGATTTTTAATTAAATAATCATGCTGCTCTTTATCTAAAACAAATCTCCCCCTACACCTTCCTTTACCGTTAGATTGCCATTCTTGGCATGCTTTTATTTCTAAAGGTTTACCGTTAAGTTCTGCATCAACTAATCTATCTACAAAAATTATTTCATCAAAATCTCTTAATGCTATCTGCTCCCCCTTCTTGCCATTGTTGTATGCTTTTTCGTTGCGTTCCTTTACAGGATCAAAAATTTCAAAATCATACTTTTGCAACTCTAACCCTCCAAGGCTGGGAGCATTCCATCAATTCTCTATCAAAATATCTGCAAATGCGTGGATTTGGCAATCTGCATTTGAATGGATCAAAAAGCGTGAAACATTTACACTTTGAAACCAATTTCAACCCCTCCTTGAAAACCTCTCTTAATTCTTCCAAGAATTTTACTTGTTCAATTGCTATTATTTTCAAATTTCTAAGCTCTTTCTTAATTTCTGCAATTTCATTAGCCTCTTTCATAGTCTATTCCTCCTCAAAGCTCTATAACACTTAACACAAACAGGACAACAATCCGTGCCAATCCACACGATTTGATCTTGGGAAAATCGCTTACCACACATTGCACACTCGATTGGTTTGATCTGGTAGTTTTCTTTCGCCAATTTTTCAGCTAAGGTTATTGGTTGCATTTTGTTTCACTCCTTAATCACAACCTTAAAACCGCAATTCGGGCATCTCAGCTTATTACCATCAATCTCAAGCTTTGAACCACAAGGGCATGTTTTACCTTCTATAAGCTGTTGTATGGTCATTGTTTTGCCTCCATTTTTCTCTCAACAATATCTTTCAAACGCCTAATCTCTATCTTTGTCTCTGAAATTTCGATAATTGTTTGTTCTCCATTTTCAAAATTGAGTTTTTTAGCAAGTTCTTTTGGTATATAAAACCTTCCTGCCCCTTTGTTATCTCTATGGAATTTTCCAACCCCTATCATCTTTTCACCTGTTATAACATTTGTTAACATATTTTAACCTCCAATCTTATTTAAATGTTTCCAAATGTTACAACATATTTTAACAAACCAAATGTTTAAACCTTTGAGTAAATGTGAAAATTTATGGCAAAATCTTTCGTCACCACTGGAAAAATCCACTTTGATTCTAGAGGGGCTGCCAGAATCTACATTAAAAAACGAATTAGTGACGCAATTCCTTTTGAACATGGAGAAGAGGTGAGAGTTGAAGTCTATCCTGAAGAGAATAAAATCGTCATTACCAAGCTCTGAACCACAAGGGCACGTTTTACCTTCTACAAGCTGTTGTATAGTCATATCTAACCCTCCTATAAGGAAAAATCGGCTTCCCTCTCAGAATCCGCCACAAGCCTTTGAGAAAATCAAGCATAGCTAAGCCTCCCTAACCTTTGTAATCTTCCGCTAAATTCTTGACTAACCACAAATAATCTGAAAAACATTTTTCAATGAGTTTCTGCAATTCATCAACATGCTTTTTCAATGTATTATTGTATTTCATTGCCTCTTTTGCCCTTAACAAAAGCTCTAATGCTTCAAATCCTGTCTTAAACTCATTGTAATCAATAACAAATAATGAAAGCATGGTTAAGCCCCCTGTAAAATAGCCTCTTCATTCGCTTTCAGAAAATCCTTAATTAACCAGCTTTTTGGAATCTCATATAGCTCATTGTTGTATTCTACAATAGCCCACTTTCTCTTTATTCTTATAACTTTGACCTTAGCCATCGTTAACCATGGAAAATCAAAACTAAATGCTGAAACAATAGCCTCATCGCCCTCTTTGATTACATTTCCGTAAAAGTCTTTCATTTCTGTCATGGTTTAACCTCCAACGCAGAGATAATTCTATTAGCATCACAACTATCAACCACTCTCCTTTCGTATTCATCTTCATCAATGATTTTTGCATCATCTACTGCTTTTTGAGCCTCCTCTATGAGTTTTAGCTTTATCTTTTCAAGTTCTTGTTGTATTCTTGTTTTTAGTTCTTCAATTGGCTTCAAGTCCACCAATTGTGCTGTAAGCTCTGAAACAATAACTTCTATAGCTTCGCCATCTGGATAACTCAGATTCTCAGCAATCTCTTCTTGGTATTGGGATGGTAATTCTACAATCTCATACAGTTTATCAACTAATTCTTTGATAGAACGCCTGATTTGGCTTTTTATTTCATATCTAAGTAAAAATCTAAGCTCTTCTGGAGTTGGTGTTATTCTAATTCCCATTTTCTTCATTTTTGCAACAGTATAAGCTAAAACTGGGTTTTCTACGCCATATCTTGTTTTTAAAACTGCCAAAGCTGATAGTTCAAATCGCTCTCTTCTGTATTTTTGATATTTCTTAGCTTCTGGTCTTGGTGGTAATCCCAGCTTGATGGCATCTTCTTCATGCAACCCTAAATCAATGACGTTCTCAAGGTTAAGTTGAAGGTGCTTTGTTCTCTTACTACCCATGTCAAAAACTCTGTAAATCCATTCTCCCGCTGTATCACAATCATGTAAAGCTAAAACTGGTCTGCCATCCTGCTTGAAAAGTTGCCTCATTAGCCTTGTTGAGAAACCCTGCCCTGCTATAATTGCCCATCCATGAAAACTCAACTCGCTTAAATCTTCAGCCTCGTCAGCTTTCTCGACAAAAATAAAGCCTCTTGCACGGTAGTAAACTTCATCAAATTTTTCTATGGGTAGTTCTTCACCAAGAGTATATATTACACCAAGTGGTTTGGCTTCAGGTCTCTCAAGCCCATATTTTTTCTCTAAGGAAGTCCATAAGTCATCCCTATAAGTTGCATATCCCTGCTCACTGAGGAAATGGTTATATTCTTGCTCTGTAATTCTGCCTTCTTTCAATCTTTGTGCTAAGTAATCGCCCACAATATAGTAGCCTCCCCTTATTCTTCTTGTTTTCAACTCATCATAATGTTGCAGAATTATTTCTTCCACATTCGCCCAAAGATTTGACCTGCGTGGCATTTTTTTACCTATAGAAGTTGAAATCATGCTATCACTTCCTCAACCCTATCGTGTTCGACAACCTGCCCGTTTTTTCCTAAAAGCCCCGTCTCTTTAAATCCTCTCTAACTAAAGCTCTTAAGTACTCGCTAATACTCCCAAATTCCTTTCCTTCACCACAAAACCCCTTCAACATCCGTATCCATTCTTCATCCAAATGAACGCCCTTTGTTGGCATGTACTAACACCTCTTATAGTTACTAACTAATAAGTTACTAAACTTAATAAATCTTACGATTTGGTTAGTTACTATCCAACAATTAAGGATACTAATAAATTTATTAAATTCTAACAAATTTTGCATGGACAAAGAAAACCTTACAGAACTGCAACAATTGCTTAAAAGCCTCTCGTATTCTAAGGCAGTTGATTTTCTGTTTGCTCTTGAAGATTCTCCAAAGTCATTCACAGAAATTGAAGAACTAGTTAAAGCTCCAGCTAAGGTTATAAACGACAATAGAGTTAGACTTTGGAAAGCTGGATTGATTCGACCTGTAATTGATGAGGAAAAGTATTCTACAAGAGCAAAATATGAATTGACTCCATTAGGACAAAGAATATTAACTAAACTCAAGGAAATTAAGAACATTTTGGCAAAATCAAAATAATCATCGAAACCCTTTTCAACTTCTTCAACGTAACAATTATCGATGCAAGAAACCGTTTCACTTTCCGATGTTCTTAAGGAAATCAGAGAGATGAGAGAAAGACTTGAACGTCTTGAGGAGCTTTTAGAGGATTTCATTGATTCAACTTTAACACCAGAGGAAGAAGAATTGCTTAGAGAAGTTGAGGAGAAAATCAAGAAGGACGATTTATCAGACTTTATACCTCTTGAAAAGCTCGATGAAGCCTTGAAAGAATGAGCTACGAAGTTTATATCCACCCTAAAGTTATCAATTTTCTCAAGAAGATCCCAGAGAAAGATGCCGAGAGAATCAAAGAGAAGATCTCTGAACTCATTAATCCATATTCTGTTCGGTATGTGAAAATTAAGGGCAGAAAGGACACTTATAGGGTCAGAGTTGGAGATTACAGGATTCTTTATAAAGTTGATGACTCCAAAAAGCTCGTTGTTGTTTCCAAAGTTGATAAGAGGAGCAGAGTTTACAAGCGTTGAAGTCATGCAACCACTTCCTCAACTTTTTCTTCGTGTTCGACAACCTGCCCGTTTTTTCCTAAAAGTCCAAGTTCGTTGAGATTCTGCCAAATCAATAGCCACAAATAACGACTTAAGTTATCTCCAACGCCCATTTGCTTCATTGCTTTCTCAATTAGTGGTTTCCATTCATTCGGAACTTTTCCACTAACTTGCATGTAACCACCTAACTAACTTTAGTTATACTTTCCACTAACCATATTTATAGTTTTCTAAAAGAATAACTTTGGTTAGTCTTTCTAATAACTTAACATAATATATATGGAACTAAAAAAATTAAATGTGGAAAGAAAATACAACCTACTTAAACGCCTATCTAAAAAATCTAATCTTAAAGTCTTACTCTCATTAAAAGACAATCCAAAAAAATGGAGTGATTTGGAAAAATCTCTCTATAAAAAAGACCTCTACCACAGCATTAGAGAACTCCTTAATTTAGGCTTAATCCAAATCACGGTTATCCATGACACTCCAACAGGCTCAAAGGCTTATGAACTAACTCCTTTAGGTAAGAAAATTGTTAGACACATAGAAGAAATGGAAAAAGAGTTTGAGAAGTATCATAAGGGGTTACCTAAAGAACCTGATAAATTTATTAATGAGTTATTAGACAAAGATTAAGGAGGTGTAGAAATTGACAAAAATGATAAAAAATCTTGAAATTAAAAACTTCAAATCCATCAAACATCTAAAATTAGATTGTAAAAAGATTAACGTCTTCATTGGCGAGCCAAATACAGGTAAGTCGAACATCTTAGAGAGTTTGGGTTTTTTGTCCTTCTTAGATAACGAGTACTCTCTTAAAAATTTCATAAGATTTGAGAATATGATTAATCTATACTATGATATGAATATAAGCAATGACATCTATTTCAAATTTAATGGGGACACTATTCAGATCAAATCAATAGGAAATAATTTTGAAGTGACTTGCAATAAAGAACATGTTGCAACCCTCAATCCTAGTGGCGGTTTAAGTAGTGCTAAAAGAAAAGTAACTATTCCTCCATTCAAGTTCTATAAATTCCAAATAATGACTCAATTCCCAAGAACTGAACCCAATTTCCTTTATCCACCACATGGCGATAATCTTTTAACAATTTTGCTCACAAATACAGAAGTTCGAAAAGATGCTTATGAGCTGTTAAACAAATTTGGGCTTAAATTGGTTGTTAAGCCTGTTGAGAAAATTATTGAGATCCAAAAAGAAATTTTCGGGTTAATAGTTTCTTACCCCTACACTTACTTTCCGATACAATGCAAAGAATCATATTCTATTTAGCAGCAATTGAAACAAATAAAGACTCAATCCTTATTTTCGAAGAACCAGAAGCCAACTCCTTTCCATTTTACACCAAATTCCTTGCAGAGAGGATAGCACTCGATAGATCCAATCAGTATTTTATATCTACCTATAACCCTTACTTACTGCTTTCACTCTTGGAAAAAACTCCTACAAAAGACATACAGGTTTTTATCACCTATTTTGAAGACTATCAGACTAAGATTAAACCTCTTTCTGACGATGAAAAATCTGAAATTTTAGATTTGGATGCAAGTGTCTTTTTCGAGATTGAAAGATTTTTGGAGGGGTAGTTTTGCTCTATGTGGAATGCTACCCAGAAACAACTCTCGCTAAAATGCTTGGCATTCCGAGAAAGAAAATAACTCATGCTAGCGGCAAAGGAGATGTATGCAAAAAACTTAGCAAAAATAGAAATTCTAAAGGTTTGATTGACGAAGATCCATATAGTACTCAACCCAATTATCTTAAGAGACTAGAACTACTTGCCGAAGAAAATGATGTGAAACTTTTAATTGATAATAAAAATAGAAATCAAACAGTTGTTATATGCCCAAAACTTGAAGATTGGATTATTACTGCTACAAAAGAAGTCGGAACCGATCTAAGAGATTTTGGATTACCCAATGATCCATACGAACTGCATAAAATTATACATTTAAGACTTGATAAGTTTGAAAGATTATTAAAGGCACTTATCGGCAAAAGCAGAAGATTGAACACATTAAAAAATTCCTAACTGAGGATATTTGATAGAAATTTATCAAAAGCTTATGAATTGACCCCTTTAGGTAAGAAAATTGTTAAACACATAGAAGAAATGGAAAAAGAATTCAAAAAATACCATTCTGGATGCCGAAAGAGCCTGATAAATTTATTTAGTGAATTACAAAAATAGCAATTAAAAGTGCAAAATTGCTGATAAAACTCAATATGTTTATATACCATAATATAACATAGAGTATGACACAGGTGATAAAAATGCCAGCAAAATCAAAAATTATTGATTCTTACACCTACTACCTTAATACTGATTTATCGAAGTACATAGGATACTGGATTGCTATTGTAGATGATGAAATTGCATCATACGGTAAAAATGCAAAAGAAGTTTATGAAGAAGCTAAAAAGAAATACCCAAGCAAGAAACCACTCTTAGCAAAGATACCAAAGGAGAGAACTTTAATTTTCTAATATTTATGATTACTTTCAAATACAAGCCAATAGAATATCCTGATGGCTCTGTCCATTATACTCCCTCAATTCCCATTCTTTTTTACCCAAAAGATTCCAGTTTAGAACCTATAAACGTTATTGCACTTGTTGATTCAGGAGCCGATATATCTTTAATTCCAAGGGATTTGGCAGAATTACTTGGATTTGATCTCAGTAAAATTGACGATTCCAAACTTGAAGAAACTCGTGGTATAGGTGGAGTTACAAATGTTATTTACGATACCATTTTTATTGAAGTTTCAAAGAAAAGAGAAAAATACACTTTTAGAATTCCAATTGCAATATTGATCGATCCTAACGCCGAAGTCCCCCCACTTCTCGGAAGAGTAGGATTTTTTGATGAATTTGAAGTACGATTCAAACAACGAAACTTAAAAATTCAACTAAAAAAAGAGAGTAATCTCCAAAAATACAAACTAAAGAGATAATAAATACTCAATCACCTAAAAGAATCTGATAAGCCCGTTAAAAATTCAAAGGAGGGAGACTAAATGCTCACAAGAGTGGTTAGATGGATCCTCTATATAACAGGCATAATATTAGCGGTAGAATTAATCGTTCTATTCATATATCTCAACAAATAACTCAAATAATCTGCATTGTCTATGCGGGCTCGAAGCCGGCGATGATAGGACCTTTGACGTTGACTCATATCATCGTCAACTTGTAACATAAATTAAATTTTCCTGCTATTGCCAAGAAATTAACAGAGTTGACTCCTATCATCGTCAACGCATTTTTAAATATCCCCAAATTCAAAAAGCTCCATGCCCTACAAAATCATAGCAACTCCTGAATTCGAAAAAGCCTTCAAAGACTTAACAAAAAAAGATAAACCTCTAGCCGAGAAATTAGCCAAAGCCATTAAAAAGCTTTCAGAAATTCCCTATTCCGGTAAACCTCTTTCTTATGAATATTCAGGTTGTAGGTCATTACATGTGGGCAAATATAGAATTATTTACACAATCAAAGAGGACAAGAAAGAAATTTGGCTAATCTTTGTTGAACATAGAGATAAATTGTATTAATCAGATAACCCTAATTCTTTAAGAAATTCATCAAAATCTCTTCCTTCTCCCTTCTCTGCTTGCTCCATTCCCCTCTTTATAGACTCCATCAATTCTTCATCAGCCATAATCTCAAGAGTCTCAATAATAGAATCAAGCTTGTCTCTCAACTCTTTTAGTTCTTGAAGTATGTTTTTGCTCTCAATTGCTTGCATAGTAATCAATTAAATCTAGTATTTATAAAGATATTCGTTAACCCTCAACTCTCACCTTCAAAGCTTTAGAATAAACTCTGTCAGCTTAGCATCTTTTGGAAGTAAAATCTCAACGCCCTACTACTCAACCAATTACTTATACGCTTTG
The DNA here is from genome assembly GCA_003662995.1 of Archaeoglobales archaeon. GTDB lineage: Archaea > Halobacteriota > Archaeoglobi > Archaeoglobales > Archaeoglobaceae > B5-G16. Next base: position 43,570 of record QMZC01000003.1, on the reverse strand, counting down.
TTATGATGCTTAAAAGCAACAAATTTAACATATTCTCCTTCAACTTTAAAAACTATCACAAAAGAGCCTATATGTGCCCTCCTTAATCCCTTCATCTCACCTTTGATGGGTTTGTGGTGCTCAGGATTCTTAAGTATCTCTTCAATTTTTAGTGTTAATCTCTTAAAGGTTGTTTTATCCTTCTTTTTTAATTTACTCGCCGTCTTGAGAAATTCATCTGAAAAATCAGCTTTATAACTCATCAAAAACAGCCCTTACGTCATCAATGCTCTCACATCTTTTAAATTTGCCCTCTTCCAAATCCTTTAATCCTTTTCTGATACTTTCCATGAACTTTTCATCGCTATAGATTAACAACTCGTCTTTCAACTCTTCAAGCTCCTCTTTCCTTTTTTCCAGCCTACTAATAAACGCTTCAATGTCCTCTATAATGTCAATCAAAACTTTTAAAGACATGTTCCCCCTCGCCTGTTAATTGACTATTTTTCCTTTTAAAAAGTTAAATACTTTTCTCAACAATAACTAAAGCATTCCTCCATCGTCTTTCTCACTACTTTCTCAGGCAGCATGTAAACTAACAATTCCCACAACTCAGCCATCAGATCTTCACCAATCTCAATTTGGATCTGTTCAAACTCAAGCTTATACAACGTTCCACGTTTTGAAATGTTATTCTTCAAAGCAATCTTTCTCGCATCCGTTTTAACTGCAAAATCTTTGTTTCCAGTTTTGATTACGGCTCTAAAACGATAATCTTTCAATTCTTCATCCAACAAAGCCATTTATATCGCCTCCTTGAGGTAGCAGTTAATTCTTTTTACAGCTATTTAAACTTTGACTGTAAAACGATAGTAATAGGATTTTATAGATTAATTATTTTTTTACTTTATTCAACTTTCCTTCAATCTCCCTTTTAATCTCATAACCCCTTAGCAAAATCTGCTTTAACTCCTCCATTTCCCTTTTCAAAGCTTCCAACTCAGACTTATATTTTTTCTCTGCCTCTTTCTCAGCTATTTTTTTAACTTTAGCCTCTCCTAAAACTGTAAACTCATCCTCAGCCTTAAGCCATGCTTGCCTTATTTCATCATCCGAATAAAGATCATAAGCCCCATTATGTTTTGTTCGGTGTCCAGCCATATAATCAACAATATCATCATTTACTCCCTTAGCCTTCAGAATCGACTTAAAGTAGGCTCTGAAAACGTGAGGTCTTAGAGGATTGAATGTATAATTCTCTAACTCTTCTTCAGTAATCAAACCCGCATTTATGTATGTTTCCTTGTTCAGAATGTTTGTGTTAATTGTAACCAAAGAAAGCTTAGCCCCCAAAGGCTTCCATGATGTAAGCACGTAGCTATCCCAAGTTAATTTTTCATACCTCCTTTGCCTTTCTCTTAAATAATTCAACAACATCATTTTGCAATCTTCACCAACAGCAGTTTTGAATCGGTTGCCTGTCTTATGCCTCTCTCCCCAGATCACTAATGGTGTCTCCAATTGCTCTATGACCTCAATCACATTTCCATTCTGTAGCTTATAGAAGTCCCTCAGAGGCACAAGATTTCTCAACCTAATGTTCACCAACGTGGAATTATCAAAACCCCCTTGAAACTTCATTAAAACAATCAATTTGTCCCTTATATCACCAAGCACATTAATAAGTTTGTAAACAACTTCACTATCTATTTCATACTTCGCTGAAATTCTCCTCCTCTCCAGCTTTGGATAATTAAGCCTTCTAACAGCAAAGCCTATCTTTGAAAAATAGCCTCTAACCTCAATAGCATAGGTTTTTGCTGAATCTGGTTCTAATCCAAGCTCATAATAACAATACTCGTAAAACTTAAGTATTAAATCTTCCAGAAAACCATAATCTCTTTTTGATTTCTCTCTAAACTCCTCAACTTCCTTTATTACTTCATTAACAGGCTTTTTCAAAAACTCATTAAAGAATAAGTGAATTGCTCTCTTTTGTGCATGTCTTTGCTTAACCATTAACCTTATTAAACACTAATAAAAAAATAAATTTAACCACTGTCATGATTTATCTGAATAAATAAATTCCAAAACTTTTTTATTTCATGAGATGTTTCTCATAAATGAGATGCTTGAAGTGTTGAAACAGTTGGCGTTAATGAACGCATCAAAAAAGGTGTTGAAGATTAGCTCAAAAGAGTTGGCGGACAAGATAAACCAAAGCTTGCAGACTGCTGCAAGGAAGCTGAAGGATTTGGAGAGTGACGAACTAATCGAGCGAACGCTAACAAAAGATGGACAGTTTATAGTCATTACGGAGAAAGGGAAGAGGAAGTTGTATAAGGAATATTTAGACTACAAGAAGATATTCGAGGAGGGTGAAGTTATTACAATAAAGGGTAAGGTTTTCAGTGGAGTTGGTGAAGGGAGATATTACGTTTCCCTCGACGGCTACAAAAAGCAGTTTGTTGAGAAGTTAGGTTTTGATCCATATCCCGGAACGTTAAATTTGAAGATACCCAAAGAGCAACTTTACTTTAGACGTAGGCTGGATGAAGAAGAGGGAATTTTAATTGAAGGTTTTAAAACGCCTGACAGAACTTTTGGAGACGTCAAGGCGTTTAAGTGCAAGGTAAATGGTGTTGAAGGGGCTGTTGTTCTGCCAAAGAGAACACACTACCCTTCAGATGTTTTGGAGGTAATAGCTCCAGTAAAGCTTAGAGATTATGGAATAAAAGACGGAGATTTTGTTGAAGTGGAGGTGTACCTATGATTGAGGAAGCATTAAGGGCATTTAGGAGTGGGGACCCGGTATTGATATTCGACTTTGATGATAGGGAGGGTGAGACGGACATAGCCATTCCTGCATTAAACGTAACACCCAGAGACATTGCAATGATGCGAATGGATGGTGGAGGGTTAATTTGCGTCGCAATACATCCGATAGCTGCTGAGAAGTTAAGATTGCCGTTTATGCACGACATATTGAGGATAGCAAGCAAAGATTTGCCAGAGATAGCCTCAATCTCCAACGCAAACGATATAAAATACGATTCAAGGTCATCATTCTCACTTTGGGTCAATCACCGAGATACGTTTACTGGAATTACAGACAACGATAGGGCACTGACGATAAGGAGAATTGGAGAAGTTGTAGATTACGTAATGGTTGGCAATGAGTTTGATTTGGGCAGTGAATTTAGAAGTCCTGGGCATGTAGCGTTGCTTAGGGCAGCTAAGGATTTAACGTACAACAGAGTTGGGCAAACCGAGTTGAGTGTTGCATTGGCAGAGATGGCAGGAATTGCACCAGCAGTCGCCATTTGTGAGATGCTCGATGCTGAAACAGGTAAAGCTTTGACAAAGAACAAGGCGATGGAATACGCTGAAAAGAGCGGGATTCCATTTATAGGTGGTAAAGAGATTGTTGAAGCCTACAAGGAGTTCAAAGAAATAAAGATGAACTTGTTTATTTAAAATTTAATATATTACTAAGAATAGTTAAATACAGTTGTCCCAAGCATATTCCGTTATCCCCTGCAGCGACTAGTTCGTTTGTGTAGAACTCAACTCCTGCATTTTTAACGTTTTTTTCAACACGTGGTGTGAATATAGAGTTGTATGCGACACCACCGCTTAAAACAACCGGTAAATCGTATTTTTTGGCGGTATTTATTGCGATGGTTGATAAACCATCTGCGAGATATTCTATCACGTCAAGAGCTATTTTATCTTTACCGCATTCTCCATCATCGTACTTCTCCAATGCATCACATACAATTGGAGATATTCTCAAAACCTTTACATTACCGTGTTTTGGTTCATCACCAAACATTGAGTATTTCGCTTTCTCTCTAACCTCATCTATTATTGGTTTATACGCTGAACTTGGCTTTGAGCTTGATTTTGGAAATTTATCTGAGCATTCAGCAATAGCTTCTAATTTCATCGCCGGTTCCCCCTCATAGGTTCTCTCAAAACAAACCTCAAGCAAAGCTGCAACGGCATCTAAAACCCTTCCAGCAGACGATGCTTTGATAACGGCTAAATTCCTCTCATACTGCTTGGCAAACAACTCGAAACTTTCATTCTCATTTAAATATCTCTCATACCTACTCAGACAATCGTATTCTCGCTTATAGCCGTAAACAATAGAAAACAAAGTTCGCAGTGGAAAGTTTACAGCCAAATCCCCCCCTAAAAGTTTTATGTATTCCAACCTTCCAATCCTTTGAAACACGTTTTTATCAAAATCGACCAAAAGTACCTCTCCACCCCAAATGTTCCCATCTAAACCATACCCAACACCATCAACCGTAATAGCAACGGCTTTATTCAATTTTTTCTCAGCCATAACAGACAAAGCATGGGCAAAGTGATGCTGAATTTTGATTAAATTGGCATTAACTTTTTCAGAAAACCTTTCAGCAAAGTTTGTTGTGTTGTAAAAGGGATGCAAATCGCAGATTACGTAATCTATTTTCGAGAGGTTCACAAAGTTCTTGAAAAACTCAACTGCTCTTTTGAAAAACTCGTTGAACGTTTGGAAGTTTGCCGTGTTGCCGATATATTGAGAGAGTATGGCTTTTTTATCTTTTAAGATGCCCATTGAATTGTACAGTTCAGCTCCAAAGGCGATGGCTGTGTAATTGGAGTTGATTTGTATTGTTTTCGGCACAAATCCTCTTGAACGCCTAATTATCATTCTTCTTTTACCTACAAACTTTACAACCGAATCATCGCACCTGTTATGGATTTTCAGATTGTGTCTCAAATATCCATCGAGTTTCATATTGAAAATCCCATCGTCTATGTACATCGGCTCCCCTGGCAAGTTTGCAGATGTCATGACAACAAAGTCAGCATCCATAAAATGGAAAAGAATGTGATGCAAAGCTGTATAGGGAAGCATAACTCCTATAGTGTTAAGTTTCGGTGCTACAGCCTCAAATTCTTTGTTCTCTCTTTTTCTTAAAACAACAATCGGTCTGACGTGCGATTGTAACTCCCTCTCCTCACCTCCGCTAACAAAGGCTATACGCTTTAAAGTGTCAATATCTCTGACCATCACAGCAAAAGGTTGCTGTGGTCTGTTCAGCAACTTCCGCAATCTTAAGATAACTTTGTCATTGGTTTTACAGGCAATATGGAAACCGCCCAAACCTTTTATCGCTACAATCTTATTATCATCAACAAACTTTGCAGCCACTTTTATTCCATCTAAGCCTTTTATCACGCCTCCATCGTAAACAAACTCGTAATTGGGTCCGCAAACCCCACACGCTATTGATTGCGCATAATAACGCCTATCCTCAACGTTCCAGTACTCTTTCTCACATTCTTTGCACAATAGAAAATCGTTAAAAGTAGTGTTATACCTGTCGTACGGTAACCTTATCGCTACGGTAAATCTTGCCCCACAATCGGTGCACGAAATGAAAGGATACATGTGTCTCCTATTCTTAACATCAAATACCTCCTCTAAACATTTCTCACACAACGCTACATCCGGAGGCGGTAATGACAATTCTTCGCCCCTCCCACTACTCTCTTCTATAACAAAATCATTATAGGTAATTTTTTGAATTTCTTCAACCTTAATATCATCAATTTGAGAAATTGGAGGCTTTTCGTTCTTTAATCTTGTAAGGAATTCCTCCAAGCTTTTATCTATTACAATCTCTACCGTTCCGTCCCCTGTGTTCTTTACATAACCCTTTAAATTCATCGATTTTGCAAGTCTGTAAATGAAAGGCCTAAATCCAACACCCTGAACAATCCCTTTAACCGTTAATCTGTACATTTGTGGTGTTTAATTGGAGAAACAATAAATTTGTTTTGATTGGGTATTAACATAAGCAGAATAAAACCGGCACAAGTTTTTTATATCGATTAGAGTACCACTTTACCGACCCGCCTTAGCTCAGAGGCAGAGCGCGCGACTGTAGTTTGCCACTCTGCCAAGCAGAAATCGCGTGGTCCCCGGTTCAAATCCGGGAGGCGGGACTTTTTCTTTTAGTTCTAATCCCTACCATGACTTTCAGTTAGGCGTATACACCTATAAGCTTTTCTCTTTCCAATTAGTGCATGTTAGGTTTGGTTGGGAAGGTTGTAGTGGAGAACAAAAACAACAAGCAAACCAGAGAAAAACTTCAGGAATGGCTCGATAGCCTTCCTGAAGTTGTACGGCAGAGGGAATCAGCGAATGTCCTGGCTCTCGTCTTTTTTGTTGAGGAGTTGAAGGAGAAAGAGGGCAAAAAAGGAGTGAACGGCAATGCTTAGCGCTACAGCGAATGCAAGACTGCTGAAGAAAGCAGTCAGGGCTTCAAACGCTTTTCTCAGCGAAACAAGTGTAAGGATAAGTGAGGAGGGAATAGCTATCAGAGCAGTAGACGCAGGGAATGTCTGCCTTACAGACATCTTCATTCCAAAAGAGGATTTCGAGGCATTCAAAGCCAAAGAAGGAGTTATCGGAATAAACGTCAGCAGGCTGAACGATGTTCTGAAGGCTGTAAAGGATGGCTTTGTTGAAATTGATGCTGATAGCAAAACTCTGAAGCTGAAGGCAGGAAGGGCTATCTACAGCATAGCTTTGATTGATCCATCCTTGCTCAAACAAGAACCAAAGCTTCCCGTTCTTGATTTGAAAGCCGAAACTATTGTTGATGGCAATGAGTTCAAAAACGCCGTCTCAATGGCAGCAAGAATTGCTGATAACGTTATCTTTTCGGCAGGAGAAAACGGATTCTACATGGTTGCCGAAGGTGACACGGAAGATATCAGGATAGACCTTTCTGAAGGTTATGCTGGAGGTGAGCGGGCAAGGGTCATGCTCAACCTGGAGTACTTGAAGGAGATAGCAAAGGTTGTGAACAAAGATGATGCCGTTAGAATAGCAATAGGAACTGATCTACCCGTCAGAATAGGCATTGAATCAGAGTTCTCCACAACCATTCTCTACTTCATAGCTCCACGCATCGAGGTGAGATAATGTTGATCGGTTTTGCTGGAGCTTCTGGTTCAGGCAAGACAACGCTCGTCAACGCAATTGCCGAGAAAATTAACTGCGGAGTAGTAACGGAGGTTGCAAGGGATGTCTTCAACGATTGGAAACAGCGATATGGCTTTGAAAGCCTTGCAGAGATCAGGATGTATTCTCCAACTAAATTCCAGCTTGAAGTGTTCAGGGAGCAGGTGAGGAGGGAAGACGAAGAGCTTGCAAATCATGACATCGTACTTACGGACAGAACGATCTACGACAATCTCTTCTTCACAATCTTCTACCACGACGACATCAGCCTGCTGAACCGCTACCTCAAGGAGTTCATGAAAAGAGAACTCGAAAGGAGATACAACCTGCTTTTCGTCTGTCAGGCAGTTAAAGCTGGCGTTGATGATGGCTTCCGAACACCTGATTTAGCATACAGAGAATTGCAGGAATTCGTTATCAGGAGGCTTGTTCCCTACAGAACTCTCTACGTTCCAGCCATTCCAGTTGACAGGCGTGTTGACCTTGTTCTCTCCCATATAAACTTTGCAAGGAGGTGGAACAATGCTCGTTGAAGTTGTTCACAGCATTGAAGAGTTCATCGGCAAGGTAGATCCAAGCAGCGATGTCCATTACGAGATCGAATCGAACATCATTGGACCAATAGGCGACATAGCTTACGTCAAGCTAACTCTGTACGGAATTGGCAGAAATTCGGTTGTCAAATGCGTGCTCGTTGAATCTGCAAGGTGGAACGATAAAGATGTGAGAAAACACAGAACAGGAAATGCAATCGACGATCTGAAGCTCTGGATTAAGGAAAAGCGGAAGGAGATGGAAAAGATAGCCAGAGAGTTGAAGGCAACTCCAGGCAAATACGAGGTCTTGGCATGGAATGCAGGATATGCGGTGTAAGCAGCGAAGCTCAACCACTCACAGTCTATGCAAATGAGGACTTCATGAAGTGGCTTTTTCTTTGCAAACAATGTCATGGTAGGCTCATCGCAAGAACAGGAGGGATAATTCCGCTATCTCTTTTCAAAGGTGATGAAGATGAGCAGGAGCGAGGAGGAAATAATTGGCTGCTTGCCAAAAGAGGGATGGATTTCTGCAGAACAGCTTGCATTGTACTTGAACGTTAACAAGGAAACACTGAAGAAAAACATCGAGAGGCTTGGAATAAGGAGGATAGTCATAGCAGGCAAGTGGCTGATATCAATTGCCGACTTTGAAAGGGTTGCGAGGAAATGATGTTTGCATCGATGATCGACTCATGGACTGACTCACGGAAAAACAAAACCACCCCCTCAGAATCGAAGTCATTTATAAATGGAATCGGCGAAAATCAAAGTTTTTTCGAGGGATATGCAAACCATTATATCAACAACACATTGCCTTACAGAGCCTCTATTTTTAAAATAGCACATGATTATAAAGGTGATTGAATGAATATAGAATGGAAGTTCAACGGAATAACAATCCAAGTTAAATGTCCCAGATGCGGAAGATGGGGCAAGCTTATCTCGAAGGGAAGGAAATCGATCAGCAATGAAGTAAAGCTTGCAATCAAGCACGAGAGTGAGAGAAGTGTAAGCATTGAAACGTGCAGCATAGGAATTTGTTCCGAATACTATCCCGAACTGCTGAAGATATACGAGGAATGCAGGAAAGCAAGGGAGAGGAAAAGACAGAGAAAGAGAAAAATCATTCAACTTGCAGAACCATGACTTTCAACTATTTTTCAAGGAGATTTTCGGAATCAAGGAAAAGTGAGCATATTATAAAAATCAGAGCAGAAATAACAGTTTACAGGGAGAAAGGAGTTCAAGAGAAAGAGATAACAGAGTATAAAAAAGAGTATAAAAAGAGTAAAGAAAAGAGTAAACAAAAGAGTACTCTGTTTATTACTCTATTAAATACTCTCTTTAATACTCTATTTATTACTCTGTTAGGACTAAGGAGAAAGGAGTATGCTTGATAAAAACGATTCTAACAAACACTCTAATTCTAAAAACTCATCAAAATCATTTTCAATTGAAATGCTGTTGGATGAATTCTCTTACTGGTTTCCAAAGGCGAGAGATTACGGCTATGCAGCGGATGAGCTTTACGTCACAGATGAGAATGCTGTTGCAATAGCAATTCCAATTCCTCTGCTTGAGGATGGCAATTACAGGCTATGGCTGTTTCACTTTTGCAGAGTGGAAAGAATTACACCGAGAGGAGTTGAAATACTAATCGCAGAGCTGAGCAGGATGTTCGATGAAAAGCTTGGCCATTTAATTCACTTTCGCCACTACTACATAATCGCAGATAGAGTGACAAGAAGGATTCCTCCAAGGTGTTCAAGAGCCAAATCGGTGTATGTTATCAAGGTCGAATACGCTTACAAGATTTACGAGATTATAGCTAAGGCTATTGCGGGATTCGTCAGATCTTTCAGGAAGAACGTGAAGTACGGCGATGACTTGCTTGTTCTTTGCTATGAACTCGAAACATTTGCCGAAAAGCTGAGGAAGAGGGCTGATGAGATAAAATCCACAACCTGCAACACCCACCACCCTTCCGATACCAGGAATAAACAGATTTCAACAAAGGAGGAGGCTGAAGAATATCTTGCCCTTCTTGAGAGAGCCGAGGTGGTTAAATGAGGTGGATTACTCACGTAGCAATTGCATCATTCTTCATCAAACTGCTTGAGATTGCCTTACTCATTGATTTAACTTCCCGGTATGAATTCTGGGTGGTTTTATCTCTGTATGCGGTTATGGCAGACTTCGACTCACTGCTCGGGATGAAGCACCGCACATACACCCACACGCTTTATGCTGCCCTATTAACTTCTCTACCGCTCATCTTTGATTTGAGGCTCTTCATCATAGCTCTATCAGCATACTTAAGCCATCTCTTTGCAGATATGCTTACCGCATCGGGAGTCATGCTTCTTTACCCATTTAGAGAAACAACATACCACTTCCTTCCAGCAGCCTGGAGGATAAAGACTGGATCAAATGCTGAACTGATGCTCCTAACAGCAGTCGTAATCTTAACAACCTCTTTCAGCTTAGCAGCATCAACCACAGAGCTCGACAAAATTTTCTATTATCGCTCATCAAACGATATATGGGTTGATATCTCATTTTATGAGAATGGAGTATTAAAAAGCTTTAATCAAAAGAAAATCGTATGGGATGATGGGAATAGCAAAATAGGAATAGTAGTAAACGGCAAACTAAAAATAATTGGTAAAGAGCAGATTAAATCCGTCAGGATAACAGAAATGCATGAAGTTGTGAGGAAGGAGGTAGAGAAACGCATTGTTTTAAAGAGGCTCAAAGTAATGGATGAAATTGTTACAGCATACAATAACGGCTATGGCTGGATCGATTTCCTTGGCACGGGAAAGGATCTGTTCTACGAGCTTTACGATGGAACGAACGGGAAAGACAAAATCAGGATAAGGGTGATAGAATGCTTGACAAGGAGATAGAACTTCTTAAGGCATTCAAGGAAGAAGCAAAACCAATTGAAGTCTACTCATCAAAAGACTGGGGATTTTCAAGGGCTACATTTTACAGAAGGCTTGAGAAATTAAAGGAACAGGGGCTTATAGAATGGAAGGGTGGAAAAGCAAGAATTACAAGGAGGGGAGAACAGATTCTGAGGCTTTTTGACCCAACATGGGTTCCCGAGGTTAAAATTGAAGAAGAGAAAGAGATCGGAGGTAGATTCTGCATAACGGAAACGATGAAGCTCAAGCAGCTCGCATACCAGTCAGGATTTGTTTACATAACCTATCCCGCAGCTTCCTACATCCTGAAAACGATATGTTTGTATGCTGGCATTCAAACAAGGGGTTTAACAACTAATGCTGAGAAGTTTAAAGCCATAGTTCAATCAGACTGTAAAATATCGCTGGCAATAGATAACTTTGAAAATGCTTCGAAGCAAGCATTAGTTTTCCTGAGGGAGCTTATTCTTGCTGGAAAGATTGAGAGATTGTATGTTGGGGTTAAAGACGAAAGAAAGGCTTTAAGGAATTCAAAGCTGCTTGAGTTTTTACAGGATTTTGAATTCGAAAATCAGAAGGGTTTGAAGCTTGAAGCTGATTCCGTAACTCTCTTCCCCGTTTTACTTATTATTCTCATCGGATTCGGGATAATCATTGCATACCGTTTGGGTGTTGCGTATGCTCCTGTTTATGCTTTTTTCATCTTGATTTACTTCCTGAGGAGTAGTTTGTTTAGGGAAATAAGGAAGTAACTCTTAAAGAGTTAGGTGTTGTTAAGGTAGTAACATGGCTAAAACTGATAATGAATTAACAATACAGCATGGAAGATTCGTAAAAACATATACTCTTGGCCCCAAAGAAGAAAGATCAATCCTACTGGGACATGGGAAGAAGGAAATAAGGGTATGGGATTTGAGTAAGATGCAAGTTGTGCTCGATAGAGGGGTTGTATGTAAAGTCTCATCCCCGAATGATGTGATATACGTGCTTGTGGATCCTGAATTAAAGTCAGATGAGTTCAAGGTTACAAAAAGCGGGTTACTCAAATTAGGGTGCAGAATGATAAATATCAAGGAGTTCTCAGACCTTTCTTCTCAAGAACTTTATAAATTACTTGAAGAAATGAAAAATGAAGCGCCTGAATTTGGAAACAGATTAATCAAATATTGTAAAATTGTAGAAGAGAAGGAAGAGAGAACTGGTTATATAACTATTCTTCCAAAGTGGCTTTTTATACTAATTTCTTTTGTTGAATTTTATAATGTTCATACAGAAATAAAAAATCCGAAAGGTAAAATTAGGGAATATAGTGCCGCTCTTCAGGAAGGTATTACAAAAGAGAGAAAAGGGCTTCTTCCTGTTAAGCTTATAGGATGTGCTTATGAAGCTCAGATAGCTTCTAGGCTTGCTCCTGAGTTTGCTATTGTGGCCTCTGAAGCGAATAAGGCTCCGGATTTTACTATTGAAGGGATAGGAACTGAAGTAAAAAGTATTATTTCTAAGAAGCTGGATATAAGGTATGATATAAAAAAGATTAGTGCCCACCTTAGAAAAGCCTTTAAGCAAAATGCAAGAATGGTTATAACAGAATTGGGTAGTTCTCACTTGTCTTCAGTACTGTCGATGATTCCTGAGGAATACGATAAAATAATTAAGAAAGAATTTGAGCTTTGTAAAGTGATTTCTACATGTCTAGAAGTAGCAAAAAGCAGAAAAGTTCTCATCTGGTCTCCCCATACACCATACTTCCCAAAACTAATAGGGATACCTATGTCGGCAGAGATGTTAAAAGAGGACATTAGGCCATTTCTACAATCAATTAAAATTATATATTGAATTATATAAGCAACTCATATTCACAATCTACACATGTATCTACATGCTTATCGTCTGTTGTAAAACATGTACCGCAGTTGAAACACATAAAGCCTGGTTTTTCTTCTTTCAGACAATCTACGTATTCTGGACACACTTCTTTGCAGCACACTTCATGCCTGTATATCCACTTTCCATGATCGACCTCTTCATAGGGGTGATCACAACCCTGAATAAAATAACTATCAACGTATGGGCAAGTCCAAATTGTAATAAGGTGTAGATATTTACCACAGGAAGGACACGATTTCGGCATATGCTTGTTGATTATAAACTGGTTGGGGAACTCATGATTCTTAATTTCGTCAAAATCATTAAGAATTGTCTGGAAGGTATCAAAGTCTACTAAGTGGTATTTGTCATCTACTAAGCAATACGAAACTCCTTCGTAGGGTTCTTTGGTTACGATAAATGGTATAAAAGATGGACGCCAACATGCTGAACAATCGTAGCATGGATAACTTTCATCTGGGTTCGAATAAAATAGAGAACTTAAGCTTAACGGACACCTGTTATAGTCCTCAGCATTCTTAGTCTTTCTATTCTCGTTCTTATATCGTCGAGATGGTACTTTATAGTTGCATTAACTGCCACTAAACCTTGTATCTGGGTGTCTGATCCCCACAGAATTAGACAGTCGGGTCGCGTTCTTAGCTTCCGTTCTTTATCAGTAATGGAAGGTGAAAAAATCACGTGTGCTTTACTTCCTAAAATCTCTTTTGCTTTTTAGATAAACCTCTATTTGGAATCTAGACCATTCCTCCTTAGCCATTTTAAGGGATGGCTGTATTTCGGGGATTTTATCTGGCTTCCTTAACATAGTGTATCACCTTAAATTCGAACCTTCTGGCTATTTTTTTAGTTTTCGTCAAAATGTATGTAAAATTGTAAAGATTTGACCGCTCCGCTCACTCACTCGCTCAGCCTAATAATGGCTGTCCCGGCATATTGGCTTTTCGCCCTCCGCTTCGCTTCGGCACGCTCGACAGGCTCGCTGGATTGTATGTCATCAAAGACCATCCCACTTCTGCTCACCATCCCCGCCCACCACCCATTCTTCTGCGAGCCTGCCTCGCTCGAAAAGCACATAAGCCGGGCACGCTCGCTCGTTCGCCTCGCTCCATGCTGTTGTTTGAGGATTCGAAGAACCACCTCCCGCAAAAGAGAAAAAGAAAAGGAGGTGGTTTAAATGGTTTGTTTGGGTAGTATTGAGTTCTCTGTCGAATATATAAGACTTTGGAACTTGTTGAGTAGGTGCAGACTATGTAGAAACCACAGAAAGCTAAGCAGAGCAGGTTGGAGGAAGCAAGTGTTTGTAAGGAATGGAAGAATCATCATCAGAAAGCAGAGAACAGGCGATGCATTGCCATGCATCTACCAGTGTAATCGAATAACGGCAGATGACATCGAATACTACGATTTGCTCAGGTTTGAAGAGCTAAAGGAGTTTGAACCCCTTGAAATCGATTTCAGCGAGGAAAACGCAAGGATGAATACATGCGTTGAGACGGATGAGAACGGAAGATGGATAAAGATTGAGTTAACATCACTTGTCTGATTTTGATTTTTTATTAAAGAACTACCCACAAACTCCCCCACCCACCACCCCAAAGATTTCGCAAATTAGAATGGAATGAATTGTTTGAAGACAGTAGGACTCATATTTTATTTATAGTACCATCCCAATTTAATCTTCCAGTAATATTCACATTTAACACAGTTCCGGGTGAAAGATAGTATTCTGGCTTTAATATCACCTTACCTGGCTTATCAGATGCCTTTACAGGATCTTGGGGGTCAAAATATCCTCTTCCGGCTAAAAGTTCTATATCTCCTTTAAAGTTTATATTTTTACTATATTTCAAATGGGTGACTATGGGTTCATTTGACTTTATTTCTATTTTTTCAGGATTTTTCCACTTAAAAGGAGCAAGATTTGAAGATTCTACTCTGTTAATCGAATCAAGCAAAACATGCCCAAAGCCGTACTTTGATTCCCCACCAAGAATGAGTTCTCGAATTGCGTTAAAATTTCCAATAAAGATTCCCTTATCGTTTATAATAACCTTTTTATCCTCTATTTTTGCATTTTCCTTGACCCAAATGCATCCTGCGATTTTCACATCCTTCAAGTCCCCGTTTTCATCCTTAAATCTGTTATTTATGAATTCAATTTCATGCAAACTTTCATCTTTCGCAGTTCCATTGCTGTCTATCGCTGTTGAAATAAGACTTCCTATGAATCTACGCTCAAATTCTGATTTAGTTATTTCTTCCTTATTATTTCCGTATTTAAGTCCTTCATCTGTATAACGAGGAAAATAGATCGTTCTTCCATCATAAAGATAGAAATATGAGAATCTAAAATTCTCCATAACTTGCTTGCCTATTTTCTTGTAATCGTCTGTCTTAGGTTTTTCGCATAAATACTCTGTTACCCTCTTTGTTATAGCACCCCACAGGTTTCTTCCGGGAACATAATACCGTGTAGGTGAAACTACAGAGCCCTTAAAGGGCATATATCCAATGTGGAGGGGGCTTTTTAACTTAAATACAATATCAACTTTTTTCCACATCTTATTCACCTATTTTTGTGTGATATAGTGCATAGATTAATGTGCGTTCAAGGAGCTTCTTCACAAACAGTAATTTATCTATATCCCGGGCAATTTCCCTTAACTTCTCACAAAACTTACTGAAATCCTCAGGAAAATTACTCGAATTAGTCAGAAGATGTTTTCTTATCTCTGATTCATTTAACAATCTAATAAGAATTTTTCTTATGTTCTTCCCCTCCTTACTTTCAAGCCAGAGAAACATTGCATAAACGCCATCTTCCTGTAAAACTCCAAGAGCCTTTCTTAGATTATTTTCAAGATTGGAATCACTGATTTTACTTATCTCCTGAGCGTATTTCATGCATTCGTAATCAAGATTGAGCATTAGTTTCACCTCCTTGAGATTTTACTTTTTGTTCTATAGCCAGCTCAATTCTACCAAAACCTCTTGTTCCCATCCCACCTATACCAAGAAATTTAAAGTATGGTGAAACTGCATTTATTATTTTATTAACATCTACGCTCCCATCTCTGTGCTTATCTACACCGATTTCAAATCCGAACACTGTTCCCCGTGGTATTGCTTCATAGGTGAATAACTTTCCTGCTTCGGCTGTTCCTGTCTCTGGATCTATTTTTACAGAGGTTCTTACTTCAAGATTGTCGTTTACTATGTGAGAAAAGAGCTTCTCTGACACGAGGACGATTCTTTTCACCCATTTATCTATTTCTGAGGGCAGAACAACCTCTTTTCCGTTTTCAGCTTTCTCAACTTTAAGCAATAACCAGCCAAGATTTAGGGGTTTATCAGTGTTTATCCCTTTAATTGCATAAGCTTCATTACCAATTTCATCTGGAATTTTTATTTTTTCTCCATTTTTATCTTTTATTTCCCCAAACCAGTACTCAATCAGTTCTTTCGTTGTAATCCACACAGTCCCCTGAATCGACGAAACTGGAAAGAAAACTATCTGTCCATCGTAGAATCGCAAAATGCCTTTTTTTGTTTCGTCGCCAAAAACCAACTTAGCCTTCTCTTCCGCACATTTCTTTTTTTCTTCTTCGTTACTCTTACTTTTACATTCATTATCATTTTCCATCAGATATACCGTATAAAACGCCCTTACAACACCTGCAATTGAAGTTCCCGGTACTTTCGGCACATCTGTCGCTGGGTCTCTCACAATCGTATTATCCACTCTTCCAAGTCTATACCCTCCGGCCCCTATATGTATTGGGTCGAGAGCTCTTGCATAAACCCTTTTTATTCCCGCATCTTCATTCATATTCATCAACCCCCTTAACTTTTATTATATGTCTGAAAAGAATTATGGTGTCAAGTAAAAGTCCATTAATGGCAGAACATACAAGGAAAGACTTGGTTTCGTCTCTTAGTCCATTCCATTTACCGCCAAAAGCATCTTTTAAGGTAGCCTCTGCGAATTCTCTAAATATATTCTGTCTATTTTCATCTTCGACACTTCTCCATTCCCTTAATTTTGAAGTAAGCATTTCTTCAATGAAATTTATCTGTGAGCTTGGGAGATTTGACAATACATCCCACAACTCCAGTATTTCAGAAATTTGGTAGAAATAGTAAGGTCTTCCTGTAAATAGTTTGTAGTCCTCGCACCCTCTCTTTCCACCTTTATAATATATGCTGTATCTATCAGTCGTTCCTAAAAGCAGATCAAAGTCAAAATATCCTAGATAAAGGTGGAAGACTTTCCCTTTAGAGATAGAAGATAAATCGTCAAGAGAGTATTTTCCGTCTTCTTCTATTGGTTTTGTCGGATAAAAACCATAGTATTTGTCATTTCTCATTCCGTTCACGTTCCACCATGGGGTTATTGGCATCTGTTTTTTAAATCCCTCCCCTTCAAGCATTCTGTTTTCTGCATCGAGGAGAATATAGAGCGGAAATTTCCTTTTTGCCACGAGTAGTTTAGCGTTCAATGGTAGTTTTCCCAACACCTTCTCAAATCTCTCATTGTAGAGTTTTGTAACCAATTCTATAACTTTCATGGAATCCAAAGCCGGAACCATTAAGCGAAGTGATAGCGGGGATTTGTTGATTTCTATTAGGGGGTAGTATTCTTCTGTTTCTATACTATTCTCATCAGGTTTTATTTTCTCATCATAACTTAACTGTAATAAATTTTTATCTGGATCATCCTCCAGAGCAAAATGTTTGAATCCATGTTTTAATGCCTCTTTAACGGCTTCTTCCCCCATTTTGTTGTTAAATTTGAATTTTCCAAGAGATTCTATTGTATAGAATTCTCCGTTCTCATTGTGAAAAACGAGGAGTTTTTGGGGCTCTAAATTATCTATTTGGATTATGTAAGGAGTACCCTTTTCTATTCTCTTTCCCTGCTTTAGTTTGGATTTTAAGTCGATATAATTCACAGAAAACTTTATTCTTTTCCATTTGATGCTATAAATCTTATCCTTTATCTTTCCAATTACTAGATCAAAGAATTCTTCTGTTTCTTGCCATATTCTGTATAATCGGGCAGGAGATGGGTTTTGTGTGAAAAGATAGGTTGCTAGATTTTCTTTAGTTAAGCTACTAGTTCCTATCCTCTCTTTGATGTTAGTT
Source organism: Archaeoglobales archaeon (assembly GCA_003662995.1). Lineage (GTDB taxonomy): Archaea > Halobacteriota > Archaeoglobi > Archaeoglobales > Archaeoglobaceae > B5-G16. The sequence continues at coordinate 26,057 of QMZC01000003.1, read as the reverse complement.
AAATGTTTTTCAAGAGTGTTTTTATCCAATCCAATGTTTTCCTCGAAAAATGTATCTAATATTTTTGCAGCAATTTCTCTATCATTATCTTTTACTTTGAAAAATATGTCTAAAACCTTATAGATCGTTCTCTTCTCAGGGATTAAAATAAATGTAAGTTGCTTTATTTTTTGCTCTAATTCTTTCTTTTCTTTGATCTTCTCGTTTATTCTGGCTTTAACCTTGCTGGGATCTTTTGCTTTTTTCATATTCTCAATAGCCTTTTCTAAACTATCAATCTGTTTTTTTATTTTTTCTTTTAATACATCTTGTATTTTGGACAAATTCTCTTTTTCTTTATCCAACCAGTCCTCAAAGCTCTGCGAATAAGTAGTTCCAATCATCGTTCCATCAAGCCATTTGTCAAGATAAAAATTCAGGGAAATCAGAGCGATTCTGTTGTTTATATCTGCAACCTCGTCAATCCATATTGTATCTTGCCTGTTTGAAAGCCATCGCAATAGTCTTCCTCTTCTTCTTTCTTCACAGATATCACACCTTTCCTTTTTCACATCCTTTGGTCTTATCCTGCAAATAGGACAGACATCTTGTCCTTCAGAAGGTGTGGCAATCTCAGGATTTTCAAAAACCCATTCTTCACTACCTTCAATAAACAGAGTTGGACTCATCTTTGGTATTTTTTTCTTTTCAGATGCAAATTTTAATTCATCAGCGATGATAGTAAGTGTCCCTGAGGTTTTGCTTAAGGTGAAAAACGGCCACAGTTCACTATCACTCATCTTGTATATTATTTTCAGCGCCTCTTTTGCACATTCTTTAGCAAGGTCTTTTGATTCATCAGCCAAATCAGGAAATGTGAAATAAATACCATTTGTATCTTCATAAACCGCATTTCCTATAGGAATTTCATCCTCGAATTTCCTTTTTAATTCCTTTTTGATATTTTCAATAATCTCATTTCTTGCCTTAATTTCTGCAATCTTTCTCCCTTTATTTATGAATCCTAATCCATCCCAACAAATACCAAAAATTCTCCATTTTAAATTCTGGAGATCCGGATCTACTCCACATATCATCTCTGCTAAAACGGTTTTAAACAGCGATGCTGTTGAATAGGAGTGATCCCACAGGGTGACATCGTTTGCGGGTATTCTCGTTTCTCCAAGAGTATGTGGAAAATATGCTTTAAGTGCGTTTATTAGAGATTCTCTAAAACAAGTAAGACTTATTGTTCCTGATATATAATTTCTAAATAACCCGATTAGATTGGCTTCCAAATCCTTAAATCTTTTCTGGAGGCAATATAAATCTATTTTTTCTTTTGGATATCCAAAAGGAGAGGAGATAATTGTGCTTTTTATAGACTGCTTTTTTCTCACTATTCCTTTATCGTCTGCCGAATCCTTTCGGTCACATCCTTGCAAAAGTTTTACAAGTCCATCATTTATGTTATAATTGTGATGTTCTGCAATAAGTTTGTAAATATTTGTAGTGTTTGAATATATTGTTATCTCGAATTTTTTGTTTTTAATTAAACTTAGTAAGTCCGGGTCTAAAAATTTGTCAATTTGTGCATGGTAATCAGTGGCTGTTTTTTCAATAGACTTGCTTTTAACAAAATCAGGATGCAACTTTCCAATATCGTGAAGCAACGCTCCTATTTCTCCTGTTAATATCATTTCTCTTTTATTTTTAATTTTGTTTAGGCAGTTACTCATCTTTACCCTCCGAATAACTTATTAATTTATTCTCCAGTTCATCCAATCGGGAGAATGTTTCTTCTTTAATTTTCGTATTAGATTTTATCCAGAACTTTCCTTCATTTAGTTTTTCTTCAATTATTCCAAAGCCAGATGTTTTCTTTGCCGAGAATCCATAGATATAAAACATCAATTTCAAAGCTTTAGCAAGAAACATTAAATCCTCTTTAATTTCCTCCTTTTTGAAATCCTTTCCCTTTGGATATGGAATATAGAGAAGGTAAAACTCTCCTTTACTTCCAGGTTTCACAACTTCAATAGGTATTGGGCTTCTACCTTTTATGGGAGTTCTTGTATCTCTCCTCAAGGGAGTTATTACATCTTTTTCTGCATCGCTTTTAAAGAAAGTTGGGAAGAAGTAAAGCCTTCCCTTCAGTGCCACATCTTCCCCAGATTCTGAGCCGAAGAGCCTTTTGATAATCCTTTTCTTCTTTTCTTCATCGTATTCAACCTTTTCAGCAGAAAATCTCAAATGTCCTTTCCATGTTGATGGTCTTACCATCGGAAGTCCAGTGAATTTATCTCTAACAATTGGGTTTTCAAATCTACCATCAATAATATGAAATTCTCCTTCATCCTTGCTTGTGTAAGGTTTTTTGAGAGTGAAAGAGATTTTTATGAGTACAGATTTTCTAGGGAGGTTTTGTAAATCCGTTGGTTTAGGATAAAAGTCATTAACATACTTTTCTTTTGAAAGAATCAAATCTTTCTTCTTCCCCCCTACAATTTCTTCTTGTTGCCAAATAATGCGTTTCTCTTCTACACTTTTTCCTTTTAGTCTTCTCTTGTTTTCTCTTTCCCACTCCTCGAACGATCTAATCTTGTCTTCATCCACTGATTCTAATAAAAGTTTTAGATAATAATCGTGCATCATCTTACTACCCCCAAGATCTCTCTACCCGTTTTTTCTTCTGTTAAAATGCAACTTTCTAAGCTTTCTTTATATTCTTCTTTTGAAAACAATTTTTCTTTTAATTTATTTTCCAATTCCTTCTTTATTTTATTTTTAATACTCTCTTTCACATCATATCCCCAAATCCTTGTTTCTACTGTTTTATCGCCAGTTTTATATCCATGAGAAACAAAAATCTTTGAACCCTTTCCCAACTCGCCAAATATCTCGTGCCGTTTATTTTTATCATCCTCCACCTGTCTTATGGCGTCCCTTATATGAAATGCTATTGGAAGAAAACAGTAATCATTCCATAGTTTTCTCCAGTTTTCCCAATTATCATTAAAGCCATTATGATCCGAAGCATGAGTCCAGAAAACTTTCCTGTCAATTAAGTTAGATATTCCATCTTTGAATTTAATATGAAACTTGTAAAAGAAGAAGTCATTTAGATTTGGTGATTTAATAGTATTACCTTCCTTTTTTAATATAGCACTTTCGGGTTTTCTATCCCTATATGGTAAATTATTTTCAACAATTTCAATTACACCGTTGCCCTGTGATATTTTTGCTCCTAATCCACCATAATTCGCTATTATATCCAATGCTTTATTTAATAAAGCCCACTCGTTTGAAGATATTTTTCTTAGTGGTATAAATTTCAGAATTATTGATCCATCAGCCATAAATCCTGCTACATTTCGTTTTAAGTATTTCTTTTTTCCTTTGATAACTCTCTTTTCCCGCGTTCCTATTTTGATTTCGGGAATAACTGCTAACTTATTAGATTCTATCTCTAGTCGAAACTTCCTTGCCCAACCCGTGCATCCAAATAATTCGCAAGCATCACAATGATTCCCGTCTTTATCTGGACATCTGTTATCAGAAGTTGAGTCACATGCACTCCCACCTAATCCTCTAACCAAAACTTCATACCACCATCTCAAGCTTCCGATTATGCTAGTCTCCCTTAATGTTCTACATTCCCTATCTTCATCCCCTGTCCATATAGGAGTTAAGGGTTTAATTTTAACAGTAAGTTCTCTCATTTCCTCATCTCCGTAAAATCATTTTTATGCTTCAGATAAACTATCTAGCTCATTGTCTTGAATGCTCTTTCCTATCCCAGTTTTACTCAAATTATTAGTGCTTGCATTAATATAAATCTCTGTCGTTTTGACCTTTTGTATCCTAAAGAGTCTGAATATATATCAAATCTACAATGAAACAAATTCTGGCTTTTAGGGATTCGTATACCACTTTCTTTAGCCCGCTAAACTCCAGTGAAGCGGGCTTTAGCTCGCTGAGGAGGTGTTGAGATGTCGAGTGGTGTTAAATCAGATAAGAAGAGCAGAATTAGAGAAGCAATAGAAACCGTGCTAAAAGCATTCGAAGACAATCCAGAAAAAGTTGCTTTGGCAGTATTCAAAGGGAACAGAAAGCCATCAGACAACTGGAGCTTCTTCAACCGCCTGATAATGCTCATGAACAACACAGAAGATGCAAGAGGTTTCAGACAGTGGCAAAAGGTCGGCAGGAGAGTTAAAAAGGGAGCAAAGGCATTCTACATCCTCGCCCCCATAAGGAAGAAAGTTCCAGTGAAAATCGAGAGAAAAGAAGAAAGGATGAACGAAAACGTAGAAGTTGAAGTAGTTGAAATCGAAGAAACAATATTCGTTGAAAAGCTTGTAGGGTTTAAGCCAGTTCCGGTATTTCGCTATGAAGACACTGAAGGCGAACCGTTGCCAGAAGAGAACTTCAGCATCGAAATCCCATATGAATTCAACGGCATCATTGAGGAACTTGGCTTGAGGGTGGAGACTACAGCTTTCAGGAATTACTACGGCACGTACAACATAAAAACGAAGGTTATAAAACTCGCATCTCCCGAACTCATTGTCTTTCTGCACGAATTAGCACATGCTGTTGATGATCATTTGCATGGCATACAGGGAGGTCAGATACAACTTCAAGAAGTTGTTGCTGAGTTCAGTGCTGCTGTTATCGCTTATCTGATGGGCTATAAGATCCCTTTAGGCAATGTAAAGGAGTATATCGAACATTACGGATTCACAGAACTTTTCAAGGCTTTTGCGAGGGTTGAAAGGGTTGTCAGCTTTGTTGTTGAGAGGACATCCAGAAAGTCAGTTGAAGCAGTAGGAATGCCAGTAAGAAAGCCCGCCTCCCAAACGAGCGGGCTTTGAATCAACAAAGTCTGCAGGAGGTGGTTTGATGAAAAGGAAGTTTATTAGAGATAGAAAGGAAGAAGAAAGAATCAAGCAGTTCTGCAGGGAGAACGGACTTGAAGACATAGCAGAGCAGATTCGGGCTGTTTACGTGGAGGTTGATGGAAATGCCTGAAGTTGTTGAGGTAATCATCAGAGCGAGCTTTGAAACAAGGGGCTTGCCAGAGGAAACCGTAAAGAGGGCAATAAAAAGAGTGTTCAGGCAGGAAATCGTAAACAGCGATAAATGGTGTTTCTACAACGGAAGAGAAATCTATGCCGATGTTGAAGTAAAAATAGGGAATGCAGGAGCATCAATAAATTTCAGGGTTAAGGCTTGGCAGGCTGAGAAGTTCGTTGAAGTTCTGAACAAGAGGATGGAAGAACTCGAAAAGCTCATTGAAGAGCTTGCAAGGCATAAGGAACTCAATGAAATTCTGAATTGTCATCGGCGACCAGAACAGGAAGAGGAAATCAAGCCAAGAACGTTCGCAGAAGCTTTCGCTGAAAACAGGATTGATGTGATCTGCTGATTTTTCTTTTTTAATTCAGGTGATACGATGGAATGGTGTGACGAAGACATCATAGATGTTTACACAAGGCAGGATGCAATAGAAGATGGAGTAATCTTCAAAGCTGGCAGAATAGCAAACAGGGATGTAGATCTAACAACGAATCTAATTGCAAAGCTGGACAAGTACGAGCTTGCTAAGGCAATTGTTGAAGGCTTGGAGACGGCAAGGCATTTCAGACAACCAGGCATGAAGGAAATCGTCGTCAATGGCAAAAGAGTTTGGGTTGATGACAACGGAAGCGTTATAACGCTTATGCTGCCTGAGGATTACTGATTTTTTCTTTTATCTTTCCTTAAAATTTTTAATTTTAATACTACCCTTACCCAATTCTATACTTTCCCTCAAATGTATCACAACTGGTTCTGAAATTATTTCGCCATGTAGCTCTCTGAGAGTGGATAAAGTAACGTGAGTATTAAAAAAATAGGTGGCTACTTTAACTTTTACTCTATGCGGGTACAAAATTAGCTCATCTCTATCCGAATGAGCCATATTTAACACCTAAATTCTCTAAAAATTGTTTAAGTCTTCTGGCCAGTTCGTCATACGTTCTTATCTCATAATTTTTTAATTCTGCATTAAGTTGCTTCAAACGATCTCTTTCTTCTGGAGTAAGGTTGTTGCTAAGGCCTATTACAAGAAGACCGTGAACTTTTTCTGCCTTCATATCTGGATACTTCCATCTTAAATGCTCAATATTGTTTTTAATATAGTTTAAATATCCCTCTATCTGAGCTTTAGCATCTTTTAGATGTTTGTGTTCGGGCATGAATTTTCCACTCGTGAACAATTTTTTCTTCGGGGATTCTAACTCAACTATGATATATTCTCCGGCTGGAGTTTTTATGATAAAATCCGGTTTTAGATCCTCCGAAAGCTTTGGCTTGGGTTCGACACTTTCATAACCCATCAAAAGAAAGAATGGATGAGCCTCTAAGAATTTTTGCATATCTGACTCATCAGTGTCTTCTTTGTATATCAGTTTCTCAAATTCTTGAAGTGCACTTACAAGTGCGGTTATTGGAATTCTTGGTATTAGGCTATCTAGATACCTCCTTACCTCCAATTCTGCATGTTGTATTGCCATTTCCTTAGTAAAGTATTCTTTTGCACTTGTACTTATGAGCCATAGGAATTTTATCTTTTTCACGATTCTTCGTCCATTTTTTACGTATGCGATACCCACATTAACTAATTTTACGCTGCCAGCTTTTAGCCTCACAAAAAGACAAGGTTTCTCCATAACAAACGTTGTTGACTTGCATAGGTAGTCAATTATATCCTTAAACGCATCATAGAAATCTCTTGTAACGAGATTAACGTTCTCAATTCTATTGAATTCGCCATTTATCTCAAAGAAAGCTTTATCATTATTGCAGGGAAGTTTGATAAGGTATTCTTCTATACGCCTATCTGTTTTGCGAACGGATATCTCCCAATCTTTGCTTCTCTCTATAAATTCAATTGCGACGCCGTTCTTCTTTGAAATTACACATGTTATTCGATAAGGGCTCCACATATATGCGGGGAACGTATGCTCAACATTTGGGTATTGAGATATAGACTCTCTCATGTGTCTAACAAACGAAAGTACAAATTCCTTGAGTTGACCGCGTGTAATCCTATCCATACATTTCAGATTTTTTGTTTATCGTTTTAAATTTTTATTGACAACTATTGGTCTTTTAGCCGCCTTCTCCAGTGAGGCGGCTTCCAGCAGAGAAGTCGCTGAGGAGGTGATTCGATGAGTTTCGTAGTATGTCCGGTTTGCGGAAACGTTGGATGCTTTGAGGTTGTTGATGCAAGCTATTCAGCGAGGAAAGCCATCGAATACATGCAGTGCTGCAGGTGTGGAGAAGTTGTAAGACTTGTTCTGGAGGCTTGAAGATGATAGCGACTGAGTACAAGGAAAAGAAATTCACAATGGTTGTTTACAGGATAAACGAAGCTGAATTCAGCGTTCTAAGTCTTAATTCAACCTTTGGCAAACCAAAGCAGTACGTTGTGAAGTGGATAGGCTACAAGTGGATTTGCTCATGTCCCGACTATGCAAAACACAGCGAGGAGATTGATTACGCGTGCAAGCACATTGAAGCCGTATTCAAAGCTGTCAGGAAAATTGGATGGAGTAGAGATGGTATCGAAGTTGAAGTAGTGAGGAGATACAAACAGAAATTTAACGGGAATGGCAGGAATGCTGAAGCTGTTAAGGAAGAGACAACTCCGACAGAGGTGGCAGCATGAGAAAGATACTCATTTCCAAAAGTTACATCTTGCTCAAATCAGGCAGCTTAGAATTCTTTGTTGGCAGGAAAATACTTCAGAATGCTGAAGGCTGCAATGGAAGAAGCAGAACGGATGAAAGATGAGAAGATCGAGGAGATAATCCTTTAATTTTTATCAATTCTTCTGTTGATTACTTGATCAAGATTGCTTTGACTCCTATACTCTTTGCGATGTCAACCATTCTTCTGTCAGCAGAAACAAGCATTGAACCAGTTTTCATTGCTGTTGATATATAATAAGCGTCTGCGGCTCTGCAACCCTCTTTTGCAACCTCTATCGCATTCTCAATTATATCTTTTTCATCGTAAAGGCTTATGTTGGACTTAATGAAATTCAGAGCATCATCTACATCCTTTCTCCCCGTAAGCCTTCTTATCGCTGAAGTTACCTCAACCAAGACAATTTTTGGCGCATTTAGTTCAAAATTTTGAGATAGCAAAAATGCTAAAAGAGCCTTTGATTTCCTCTGCCTCTCCTTAGCACTCTCTATTTCCTCAAGCAAGGCATCGACGAGAATTGATGCATCTATTGTAATCATTCTCTAATCTCCATAAGAACTTTTAACGGATCTTCCTTTGGTTTCCCGATTCGCTTTGCTATTTTCTCTATCTCTTTTAGTTTCTCCTTAAACTTTTCCTTATCCACTTTTAGTTTGAAGATTTCTTCGATTATTGATGGATCGATTTCATCTGGTGTGTCGAGTGTTATTGTGACTTTTCCCATGGAGATCCTTTAGCTTTGAAATTTAAATAACTTTCCCGTCGGCCATCTTTCCGGTCAGTTCAGCCAAATAGATATATTCTCAACTTTTCTTTCATTGACTTCAATCTGAAGACATAAATAGACACCGAAATGTTGAAGTAAGATTATCTCTCATTTTATCACATAATGAAATATGAAGAGTTAAAAGAATTGCTTAAAAGAATAGAATTCAACAAAACTGAGCCTGAAATACTTGCCAAACTCGTTGAATCGGCACAAATAAAAGGTGAGAAAGCTCAAAGAGAGTTAAGAAATTTAAGGGGTTTGACTGGAAAAATTGTTGATGTTTTATGGAGTAAGGATTTCTTTTTCATAAATAATAAAATAAATGAGACTGAAGTGGAAAAGTATGCAGTTGGTATAGATGGAAGCTTTCAGCTCGTTGGCGGAATTGGTGGTAAATGGTATCTATTTTTGAGTGTTACTAGAATATTATTCAAAAACGGACTTGAATCTGAACCAGAAGTCGAGGTTTTCTGGGCAGATATAGATGAAATTGATGAACAAGATACTCCGAGCATTAGATTGGCTGCTGAAGAAAAAATGTTGACCGCTGAATCAAAAGCTATTTTAAATTGGGGTAGTAAAGATATCAAATCAGTTGTTTTTATAGATGGTCCCATTATAGACCCTCCTTTCTCATTTCGTAATGATGAAGATTATATAAATTACAGATGTGAAGCTTTTAGAGTGTGTTTAAAAAATTCAATCGTGATTGGATGTGTTAAGAGAGTCCGTGATAGATTTTTTGTTAATCATATAATCAACAAATTTAATGTTAAAGAGGCAGAGTGTTTTCCAACTGACCAACATTTGATGTTATTGCTTTTTACAAAACTAAGACAAAATATTTCGTTAGGTTCACTATATACAAACTGGATTGATTTGAGCGAACTAAATACTAAGCCTTACAAGGAATACAAAGAAAATGACGTGTATGTGGTGTCATTTTTCTATGAGAGAGATATAAGATCAAAGGTATTAAGAATCGACGTTCCCTTTACTTTTCCACCATCTGAAAATGTAGATTTGGTTAATTCCACGATAAGTAAGGTTATCAATATACTTGACTATTGGACATATCCTGGACAAGATCCATTGCCAGTTTTACTTGCACATGAAAAGTGTAACATTAGAAAGGGTGCTGCAGAAGTCCTATATGAGGAAATACTAACAAAAAGTAGGAGTGTAGATCCTTTTGATCAACTCGTAGCAAGTAGAATGAGGTGAGTGTGGTGATTACAAAAGATGCCGTTGGAATAATCTTAAGCGGCGCGACGACAAGAGAGGCAACGTGCCAACTCTTAAAAGAAGCAGAAAGAGGAAAGATAAGAGAAGGCATGCTTTTGATAATTAACTCGGGAGAGAGAAAAATACTTTGTAGAGTTTCTCAGATTTTGCCCTACAATGCGTTTTATACTGAAGGCGATCCTTGGAGTGAGGCAAGAAGAGAGGGAAGGCCAATCCCAGAGGCTGTTGCTCGACAGTATGAAATTTGCAAATTAGAGTTGCTTATAGAAGTTCCCAAGAAAGAAATCGAGTATCCACCAAGACCGGGTGACATTGTTGTTAAGGTTGATCCAGAAGTGTATGAAAACTATGAAGAAGACTTATTCGGTGTTCCAAAGGATAAAAGAATATCAGATGGTGTTTATAGGGGGATTATCAAATTTGGTTCATTGAGTGGATACGGTAGCTTACCCATACCTCTCGATGTTGAGAAGATACCGATGCATTTAGCTGTTTTTGGAGTAACAGGAAGTGGAAAATCATTTAACACAGGATATCTAATTGAAAAACTTGTGAATATACCAAAGAACGATTCTGAGCATGTATCATATCCAATGATAATTATTGATGCACATGGTGATTACTTAGACTACGTGAATTATGTAGACGAAAATGGACTGGAAAATTTGGATTGGATAAAGTCTGGTTGGATCCAAAGATACGTTTTTCCCAACATTTACATGAAACCAGAATTTAGGAGAAGTGAACTTGTAAAACCGATAGGTATCAATCTTGACTTGCTTAATTACACAGAGTTGGCGGAAATTATAGTAACATATTTTAAGGGAACTACTGAAGGGGCGGAACAACAAATCAGTGGGTTGATTAGAGCTTTCGAATTGATTCGTGAAGCAGGATATTCGTCTTTGCACGATCTTTTCTATAGAGATAAGGATACCTTGTCAGAGTATGTAGACAGGTTACAAAATGAAGGATTTTTTGCATCTACTATTAGAGCTATAAATAATCAATTAAATGAATTTTATAATTTAGAAGATAAATATAAACTGCTATCTACAGATTCGCCATTAAAAAGTGACAAATTTGTAGATGACATTACAAATAACAGAGGTATAGCAATAATTGATTTTTCAGCTGAAGGTGCACCAGGTGTAGATTTAAAGACGAAACAGCTTGTAATGACTTATCTCGCTACAATTTTATTTAACAAATTCACAGAATACAAGCTGAACGGAATTCAGAAGTACCTATTATTTATTATTGAGGAGGCTCAGAATTTCTGTCCAGATAGATCTTACCCAATTGCTTCAAGTTTAGCTCATTCAAAGCTCTCTGCAATAGCTACGCAGGGCAGAAAATTCGGTTTATCGCTATGTCTGATTTCTCAAAGACCATCTTTTGTTGATAGAATAGTCCTTTCGATGTGTAATACTTTCTTAATTCATAGAGTTTCTCCAGAGGATGTTAGTTTTGTGAAGAGTGTAACCGGTGGTTTGCCTCAATCACTTGTTGCAAGGCTTACAACTTTGGACACGGGCGAGGTAATCGTAACTGGGCAAATGGTTACGGTACCGTTCCCCTTAGTAGTAAAGGTTCCTAAAGAAGAGAGAAAAGTTAAACCAACAATTGGTGAAACTAATGTTGTAGATAACTTATAAGGTGATACTTATGGAAACAACAAAGATTTTTAATAAGCTACCAAGCGATGCGGGTGTTGTTTTTGAGGGATTTGAAAGAATTACAATTAAAAGCAGACTGGATGTTAAAAAGAAGCTTGAGGAATTTATAGACATTGTAAAATCTGAGAGAAAACCCACAATGAGGGTTATTGTTGGAGAATGGGGCGAAGGAAAAACGGATGCGTTTAAGAGATATATTGAACCTATAACTAAAGAAATTGGTTATAGTGCATTTTTTGTTTCAGCGTCAACCCTTTCTAATTCCTTTGAATTGCCAGATATAAAAAAGCTGATGAATGCAACACCGTCTTCTTCTCTTCAGTTCTTAGTTGCCTTATTTGCAAGCATTAAGGCCGAATCCCAAATATCAGCCGTACCAGATCCAGCTAATTTTTATGACCCAAATGAGTTCGTTGAGGATTCTCTAATGAGATTGACAACAAATGGGGAGAAGTTGGTTGTCTTTATTGATGAATTTGAAGAACTGCTTTTGAATCTTCCTATTCTAAAGAAAATAATCTCCGGTATTAAAGAAACAATTAATGGACAGTTTAGACCAATCTACGAGGGGGGAAAGTTTGAAGGTTACTTACATTTTATAATTGCTGCAACACCAGACGCATTCTACAAGCTTCAAGTTAGTGAGGAAACATCGCTAATTTTCGGAGGGCTGGGGAGGAGGGTAGGAGTAATAGAGTTACCTGAAATTAGGAAACATGAAGGTATACCCTTTCTATGGGAATTATTAAAATACTGCTTTGATTATAATTTGCCAAAACCCCTTCCAATAAAAAGTATTGGAATTCTAAATGGAATATATAGAATAACACACGGAAATCCAGGTAATATGGTAAGCAAATTTACAAGGTTGATGAATAGAGCGGCAAGTGAGATTGATGATCCTGATAAAATGAAGGTAGTAGATTACAAGCTTTTCTTGGACTTTTTCAAAAATGAGACAATTTTTGTATATGGCGGCTCTACTCCATGTATTGAAGTTGAAAATTATGATAGAATTTTAAATATAGTTAAAGACCAAAAAAGAGCCGAACTAGGGAAAGCATGTGCAAATACATTAAGTTTGCTTGTGGGTGAATATAAACCATTTGCATCACATGAGATAGAAGAAAGAATAAAAGTAACAAATGCATCTAACATCGTTAGTATAATCAATAACAATTTACAGCGATTGGGTATCCAAAAGGCCATCTTAAGTGTTGCAAAGGCGAAAGAAGGAATAACTTTGGACGACATAAAAAATAAGTTATCAGAATTTATAGTTAAAGAAAAAGATAGAGATATTATAAGAATTGATAATTACATAGAGGTATTTGATGATTTTGTAGATAGAATAACTTTTTATGACCTATTAAGTAATGAACTACGTTCAGAGATTTATTTACCTATAGATGATAGGAGTATCGTTTCATTCTTTGAGGGTATAAGCGAAGATAGAGTAGTAGAAATCAGAAATAAGTTTAGAAAGCTGTGTAGCAATGAGAAATATTACGTAGCCAGTGATGAACTACTTCTACAAGTTTTTCCCACACCGGTTCCTAAAGAATTAGAATTTATTAAAGATCGAGAATTAAAAATGAAATTATGGAGAGAAACCACAAGAGGTTTGGCAGAACAGTATGAGAAATACGTTCCGAATGCTTTATTGACAATCCTTGAAGCGTCCAAAAATTTCAAGATCGATAGGATAAGAGAAGAGAGAGGTCTAACTTTTGTTAGAATTTATGTAGATGATGTAGAAATTAACACACTGTTTTTTGCTGTAGATGGCGATCTTAAAGGAGAGGATATTGACGAGATTCATAAATATATCAAAGGCTGGAAGCCTCCAATACACCTCGTTTTGGCTATATATACTGGAGATATAACTGAAAAAGGCGAAGAAAAAATCGAAGAGAAAGAACTTGGTAAAAATGGAGAAAATATAATTATACCAATTAAACTGCATCCAACATTAACTAAGAGAATAATAATTATGCACAAAATGTATCTAGAACATACCGATAAAATTGATGATGCAATATTCCATATTGAATCGAGGAAAGTTGTTCAGCAAGATATTGAACTTGATAGAAAATTAAGAGAGTGGTTAAGAGACCAAGAATCTCTTGGATTAGTTGTGTCCGATCCAAAGCTTGACTCTGCAAAGAGTGCAAAGGAGCTTGCAGATACCTTAAAGTTCTATATAAACTTTGTTGGAGAAAACTTAACAGTCCAAGAGGCATTTGATAGGAATAGAACCGAATTGCAGAAATTTATCAAGTATGGTTCAAAAATTGGATTCATTCCTGACATAGAGAGCGCTAAAACCTTAGAAAAATTATCCAGAGATCTTGAAAATAATGGATTCTTAAAAAGAGAGAGTAACGGAACTTATAGAGTTATTGAACATCCTGTAGAGAAAAGGATCTTAAAACTCATAGGATCAGCAAAGGGCAAGCTCGATGTTAAGAGCTTAGAAGAATATTTCATAATTACAAGTTCAAATAGGAGGATTTTGGAGCATCTTTTCTTAAATATTTTAGAACATAAAGGCAGAATAATTAAAGAGAAGAATATAATTGAACTAACAGGCGAAAGTGAGCTAAAATATAAATTAGACTTTTCGTATGAGAACTTGCATAGAGTACTAGACGATAAAGATGAAAAATATGGATTTTGCTTTGTAAGAAAACAAAGAGATGAAAAAGTTATAACTTTAAATGATTTCTTAGATTTTGTATCTAAACAATATGAAGAGCTTGATAGAATAATTGACATTGATGTTCGTCTACAAAAAATTTTTTTACTATATAGATTAATAGAGTACTTTTCAAGAGAGTGGCTAAATGCCATAAAAAAAGCAAAAAATGAAGCTGAGGAAAAAGTTAAAGACCTAAATGAAAAATTGGAGAAGTTCAAAATCGAAGCAGAGAATGTATGTAACGATTTTAACAGATGGCTGAAGATAATTATTGATTTAAATGATATAAAGGAATATAACGAGATCGTAAAGTTAAGCAATAAAGTTAAAGAGATCGAGAGTTATGGCAGTTACGAAGAACTTGAGAACATTTTTAGGGAATATTATGATAACTTTAACGGTGACGAGCTTTTTGATTACAGAAAACAGACAGATGAGTATCCGTATTTTAATGTAAAATTATTTATTATTGATTCTTTAGCCAAAAAAATTGATGAAATTATAGAGAATGCATCGAGTGGATTAGAAAAGATAAGCAAAAAATTCAATGGAATTAATACAAATATTCAAAAAATTTCATTAACAATCAAGTCAAAGGAATTTACCAAGGAGTACGTTCTTTCCTCTATCTTGCTTGAATATCTTAGAACTTGTTTAGGAGATCTCATGCCAAGTTTAAAAGAGACTAAAATCGCTAATAAATCAATTGCCGAATTAGAGGAAATCGTTGATCAATATTTAGAGCCGATTGAAGAGAACATAAGTGCAATGCAAAAATTAATTGAATATATAGATAATTTATATAAGGAAGAAAAATTACTACTCAAAAACGCATCAAAGACTAAAAGTTTCATAGGTAAAGCAAATGAAATCTTTGATTTAGAAGATTATAAACCAAAACTTGAAGAAGTAGAAAAGAACTTCAATACTTTACTGGATAAGCTAAATTCGTTACCAGCTGAGATTTCGTCTCATTTGGAGGAAGATCCTAAGGAGTTCTTAAACTATGTAACCAAAGAGCTAGATTTGATCGATCACTTAAAAGATATAGGTTCTGGCTTTAGTCAAATCAGAAACAACTTAGAGGACACTTGGAATGAATATAAACGAAGTACATTGGAATATCTAGAGCGTTTAACCAGAACTATTAGTGTGGTCAAGAAAAAGCATGAAGAGTTATCTTCTGCTTTTACAACTCTATTGAGCTATATGGATTCGCTGAAGTTTAAGATAGATGGAGAACTTATTACGCTAACAATAAAATTAAGTAAAATAGAAAAGGAAAAAATAAATATCAGAGATAAATTTTATGAGCTGATTAAAAACATCCTAAACGAGGAAGAAGTACTTGTATTGGAGACTGTAGTCGAGTTAAGCAGAAGATTTAGAATGATTTGGGTTGAACAAATATACAGTATTATTAAAAGTAAATTAGATATTGATTCTAACAAAATTGACAAAATACTGTCTAAACTTGTGAAGGAAGGATATCTGAAGCTGGGTGTGTCTTTAGCTGTTTAGGGGGGAGAAGATGGTAGATAATGTAGAAACTCTGAGTGGTGGAGATGACCTTTTTTTCCATCCAGATGTAGTTTCCTTCTACTCCTCGGTAATTAGAGAGTGGGAAAGCGAAAAAGAAGTAGCATTACTACTGGGTTGTACAAAACATAAGCCGTATTCCCGTTCATTTATGCATAAAAAAGTTATTGGGATGTTAAACAAACATAATTTAACTCCCAAAGTTCAAGAGTATATAATCGGTGAACCACTAGTAGTCGTACCAAGGGAGTGGGAAACTAAATACCCTGCGGCTCACTATGATTTTCCACCAAACGAAATGACTGAAAGTGGTAGAAAGGTATTTACTTTTAGGTTAAGCCAATTTTTTAGAAAAGCAATCGAAATGCATAATGTTTTCATAATTTTTACCCCAAATCACCACAAGAAGATCATTCTTGATAGCATAGATGGCTTATTTTACCCAGTTACTGTACCATACAATCTGTACAAACTACCAGTACTTTTAAAAACGTTGAAGGAGGTTCTAAATGAAATTTAGAGTTATTAAGGAGGATAAAACTACAAATGCTCGCTTAGGTGTACTAAATCTTAACGGTAAAAAAATAAAAACACCAGTTTTATGGCTTGGCTGCATGATAAAGAAAAAACCTCGCCCGTGGGAGTATTTTGATGTGAATACAATAATGGTGAATGCTTATGAGATTGTTGAAAAGAAAATAATGATTAACTTAATTCATGAGTTCCTAAATACTGATGGGTTGGTAATGATGGATTCTGGAGGCTTTCAACTTATGAAGAAAAATATACACATCACTCCCGCAAAAGTCCTCGAAATATACAAACAAGCAGAACCAGATATTGGCGTTGTGCTGGACTTCCCCTTTAACCCATCAGATTTGGATAGCAGAATAAAAAGATGGAAGAAAACATTAAAAAATACAAGATTTATGCTTAATAATTCGCATGATATAGTTTTGATGCCTGTTGTTCATGGGTATACATTGGAAGAGATAAAGAGAGCTTGTGATGAATTAAAGGATATTACCAACCCTAAAGTTGTAGGTGTAGGTAGCCTGGTGCCTATAGTCAGATATATGAAAACTTCCAATATCTCAGAACTAAATGGAATGAATACAATTAAATTTATGATAGATGCAATTTCAATTATTAGAAAAGAATTTCCTGATGCCTTCTTGCATGTTTTTGGAGTTGGTAGTGTTGCAACAATGCATTTAATGTTCAGTTTAGGTGTAGATTCTGTTGACTCCATGAGCTGGAGGATGAAAGCAGCTTATGGGGCAATTCAACTTCCTGGTGTCGGTGATAGATTTATCTCTCCCAAAAATGGTAGAAAACAACTTAAAGAAGATCATTTGCTCGAAAAATGTGAATGTCCAATTTGTATTAACAAATCACTAAGCGAGAGAAAAAATGCATTAGATAATTCTAAACATAGTACTTTTTATAATAGAGCCATACACAACGCATTCATCTTTAAAGAAGAGGAAAAAATGTTTCATAAAGCTTTAATTAAAAATAATATAATTAAATTTATAGAAAAAAGATTAAGAAGAACTAAGTACTATAAGTTGGTTATGGATTTTATAACTCCAGAGCAGCCATCACAACATCGGCATCGTACTTTTTGATTATGTACCTCGTCCTTCCCTTGCCTTTTCTGCCCATTGCAACGTCAATCAGCCTCAGCCTTTCAAGCTTGTTGATTATCTCGTAGAAGCGTGTGTAGCTCATGTTTACCTCTGCTTTCAGAATTTTGTAAACATCGCCTGAGCTTACGTCTCCTTTGATCGAGTAAATGATCTTGAGAGTTTCCCTTTCATCTGAATTTAGGGCTGAAATGGACTTGGCAAGGAATACCTTTGCTCCACCTTCATATACTCTCTCAACATCTCCTATTTCCACTTTTCTGCTTGCTCTTCTCTCAGCCTCAATTCCTGCCATTCTGAGCAGGTACATCCCAAAACGTAGATCACAAGCCTTAGCTGTTAACTCAACAATTCTATCGAATGCTTCATCCGTCATCGCTCCCTCATAAAAGCCCAGTTTAACCCTCTGCCTCAATATGCTCCTGATTTCTTCCTCATCGTACAAAGGGAAGTAAATCTCGTCGGGATGGAAAATTGCCCCAGTCTTCATGTCCAGCATAACCCTTTCAGTAGTTGCTGTAACAATGCCAATTTTAACGGCATACTCTTCATGAGCCTTTAAAAGGGTGTAAAGGATATCGTTGGCTGCATCATCATCCAGGAAGTTGAAGTCATCCAAAGCAACGATCAAAGCTTTTCTATCATCGGCAAGCTTCTGGCAGATAGAATCGTAGAGCCTCGTTATCGATATGCCTGTTTGCGGAGGCTGATGTTTGCATACCCGCTCAAATATCCTTGCCATAACCTTGTAGGCTGATCTCGCTAAAGGACAGCGAATGTAAGCTGTGTAAGCATAATCGCTTACTTCATTTAGGATTGTTCTCATCACCGAAGTCTTGCCAGTTGCCGGTGGACCAAATAAAAGGGTGTGAATAGGAGTTGAATTTCTTAAAGCTGGCCTTAAGTTGGCTGCTAATGCTGTTAATTGCCTCTCTCGATGGAGTAAAGCATCGGGTAAATAGTCTGGATCAAAAACACTTTCATCCTTAAACAGGGTTTCATCCCATCGCAAATACTTCATTTGACTTCACCTTTTCTTAATTTCTCAATCTCAGCTTTAAGCATTTCAATTTCCCTCTGCATTCCCATGAAGATTTTGATGAACTGTGGATTTGTCAACTCGTTAAATGCTTCAGCCTTTCTCTTCTCCCATTCTTCGATTTCCTGGATTGCTTCCTCAGTCAATGGAAGTCCGCACCTTGAACAGAATCTGGATATTGCTGGATTTACTTGCAAGCAGCGAGGACACTGCTTGACCTCCAGATCTTTGTTATTGTTGTTAGTCTTAATTCCATACATCTTCAGAATGGCTTCATCAACATCCTCGCTTGCCAAATGCACATAAACGCCAACCATCTTACTACCATTAACCCAGCCCATGTACTTAGCCCCAATCGATTCAGGAACCTTAGCCAGCAATCTTGTAGCTCTCGTATGCCTGAACAAATGAGGATATATTCTCTTCTTTATTCCCGCTCTCTTTGCAATTTTCTTCAGCTGCCACTGCACGTCTTTATACTCCATAGCCTGAAGACGCTTTTTTCCAGTGAGTTTAATCCAAAGAGGAGATTCAGGGTCATCTCTCATGGGATGATCGCTCATCCAAGCAGAGAGATACGTTACGGAAAACACAATTCTTAGTTTCCTTCTGATCGTTTTGCTTTTCGGCAACCATACCACTGCACCATATTCATCAAATGAAACGTCTTTTACTCTCATCGAACCAATTTCTCCAATTCTTGCCCCTGATTCGTAAAGTAATGAAAGCAGTGCACGATCCCTAGAATTCGTGCATGCGTTCATCATTTTCTGGAATTCCTCCTCTGTTATTAGATCTGAAGGAGACAAGCTGTTCTTCACTTTTCCAATTGAGAACCAATTAATGAGCTCATCTCTCCCATACCACCTGAAAAATTTTTTGAGCGTCTTTTTGACTTCAAAAACCGAGCTGTCAGAGAGTTCTCCACTGTTTCGAAGGAGCTGATAGTGGTTAATGACCCTCTTTACATCCGCCTTCTCGAAATCCTTCAAACGTTTATTTACAGTCTGTATTATCTTTTTCAGATAAATCACATATCCCCTAACTCTGAACTCCGAAATGCCTTCTGCAATGAGATCGCTAGCAAACTCGTAAACGATGTCGTAATCCTCTGGACATTCCTTTCTGAAGTTCTCAAGTGCCTTGGACAGTCTCTGGTGTTGGTAGAAGTTCATGGAACCACCTCGCATATCGATGTTATATACTTACACGCCTTCCTGAAAGTCATCAGGGAACTGAACCAGAGGTTACTAATCCGGGAGGCGGGACTAAAACGCTGGGGTGACTCCCTACCATTTTTTTATACTCTTCAGTTCAGTATGAAACATGGGTACATTTTACAATCCGGACAGAGACATCACCAATATTAAACTAAGGTATCCGAAGGAAATTAAATACAATGGCGAATTTATTGCTGGAAAATTCATGAAATATCTACTTGCTCAAGGATTGGACAAGAAGAGAGTTGTTAAGTTTTGCAGATATGCTAAAGTAGTTTCTGAATGGCTGAACAAGCCATTTGACCAGATTGATGAGGAAGATATTGAGGAGTTTCTTGCTATTGTTAATACATCGAAGTATGCAGAATGGACTAAGATGGATATAAAATTAACTATGCGTAAAATTTTGCAGTGTCTTGGAAAAGAGGAGTTGGATAAATTCACATTAACAATCAAAAGACATGAGGAGAGGTTGCCTGAAATTCTCAGCGAAGACACCATTAAAAAAATGGTTCAAGTTGCAAGTGAGGTGGACTGGAGGGATGCTGCTTTGTTGGGCGTAGCTTATGAGACGGCAGCGAGACCAAATGAGTTACAATCAATGCTAATCAGGGATGTTGTTGAAACACCATACGGTTTCAGAGTTTCATTAAAGGGCAAAACTGGAGAGAGAAGGTTGCCGGTTGTTCTGTTTGCCTCAACATTGAAAAAGTGGCTGATGATCCATCCATTTGCCAAGGATCCTGAAAAACCTGTTTTCTGTTCACTGGCTTCAAACTATTTAGGGGAGTTCTTAAGTTACTCTCACTTCAGCAAGATATTCAAAAAATATGCTAAAAAAGCTGGAGTAAAAAATGGAATAAACCCCTACATCTTCAGGCATTCGAGGTTGACAGTCATGGCAAAACACATGACCGAGGCTGAGTTGTGCGAGTTTGCAGGGTGGATTCAAGGCTCAAAAATGGCGAGAGTGTATGTCCATCTAAGTGGTAGGGATATTGAGGACAAGTATTTGCAGATTTATGGGTTGAAGGAAAGGGAAGATGAGAATAACAAGACAAAACTTGTTACATGCATGAGGTGTCAGATGCAGAACAATGAGATCGAGAAGTTCTGCGTGAGATGCGGTTATCCATTGACAAGTGAAGCTGTAAGAGAGGTTTTGGAGGGAGATGTATTTAAACAGGAATTAAAGAAGATGTTAAAAGAATTGATTGGTTAAAAATTAAGCCTTAACCTTTTCTTTAAATTCTCTTATTAGCTGCTCTTTGCTTTTTCCAGTCTCTTTCTCTAGTTCATCTAAGACTTCCCAGTATTTTATCATCCGAATTACATCAAGCTTATCTGCAATCACTTAATTATCACCTCCTTGATATAGCCAGCTTTTTTTAAATGCCCCAGTATGATTAGAAGTTGAACAGACCAAACTCCAAGCTCCTTTGCAGCCTCCTCAATTGTCTTTCCATTGATCTTATTAATAAAACTTGGCAAGGTATGGGTGAGGGGTTTATTCCTCCAGAAGTATTGATAAACGTCCAATCCGTCTTTTTTTGAAATTGATAAGCTTAGACTCATAATCAAACCTCCAACCAATTTGAGAGCTTACTCAATTTCTCCTTAATTTTAAACCTCCAGAGTCTTATTTTTGCAATATAGATCATATAACCGGTCAAATTTATGAAAGACTGTCCTCAACCCTCTAAGACACCCATTTTGGTAATCCTTCCTTAAATTTCTATGGGCCCTTATCCACTTACAAAAAAATTCAGGACAGTAGCACTTAATGAGCATGAAGGTCTTTTTACGCATTGCCGGGCAGAAAACGCAATTTCCAGCGGAATTTATCTTTCTGTAAAGTTCGTTCAGGGGTAAACTGTTTTCCTCGAGGTAGGCATAGACGTCATTGTGTGTCCAGTTCCATATCGGATAGAGCTGTATTAAGCCCCATCCATGCTTTTTAGATATTCTAACACCTTTTTGTTTGCTGAGGATCATTCGCCTCCGGGAGTCAAAAGCCTTGATCCCTGCTATTGAAACGTATATCGGGTTGGTTTTCTCGTATTCTTTTATCACTCTATCCTTGAACCGATTAAGACACCACCTCGAACCTTTCCACAGAATTCCGGGATAACCGTATTTTTGTAGAATATCAAAGAAATCATATTGGGATTTCAGGGTAATTAGTTCCTTGTTGTATTCGTCTGCTACCTTCTCAACGAATTTGTCACACTTGGGATGAGTGTTACCTGTAATGTGGATGTAAATTATCTTGAAATCCTCTAAAATCTGATTTGCTAAATCAAGACAGACAATGGAGTCTTTTCCTCCGCTAAAGAACACGTATTTTTTGTTGTAGTTGGCGTATTGCTTTAAAATAGTTTTAGCTGAGCAGATTTTTTGATGAACACTCATTTTAAACCTCCAAAAAAGCCATCAAACTCTCTCCATACCATCTTGCTGCCACTTCTAACTCGCTAAAATTGATGGTGAAGTTGGTTGGAAAATTACAGTGTGGGATTGCGTAGATGATCCCGTTCCACTCCTCAACCCTGAAATCGATATTATACTGTTGTTTTAATTTTAGAATGATGGGAGTATATTTGATTGCTATCTCTGTGTCTGACTTCTCCCCGTTTAATTTTCCGATTTTAAATGTGCGGGATTTGAAGAATTTAATTGCCTGTTGTCTTCTCTTTTCCTCCTCTTCTTTAAGCTTCTTAACCATCTCTTCCCTAGATCTGAGATACTCCTCGATCTCCTTGATTGAGAGTTCTTTACCTCTTGGCATCATGCCTCCCCCCAAGAATCACCAATTACTTCCCTCTCCAACCTCATTTTGTTCCTGTTCTCATCCCTCAGGTAACCCTGCACATCTTTGATGCCTATGACTTGCCTTCCTACCCTAGTAATCTCGGCGTTGAATTCAACGTGAGAAAATACCCTGATCAAAGCCAAGGCCTGGGAATAGTGAATATTTACTCCTATTTCTTTACCCTTCTCCATCAGGTCTCTAGGCGTGAATTGCTCTGGCAACAACTCATAGAGTTTCTTTAGCTTTGAAAGGGGCATGGAAATCTGGCAGGTTCCACCCTTATGCCTTGCGACAACAAAATCATTCTCCTTGTCGACTTTGTATTCGTAGCCTTTGTCGTCGCCTTTGGCGATTTCTTTTTTGAGATCGCCATCAAGTTGATTATCGTCCTCCCCCTTCTCTTCCTTGGCTTCTTTACCATCTTTGACTTCTCCCTTCTCAAAAACGATTACAATATTGCTATCCGAAGCCCAGAGATGGATTTTCGGAGAGCAATTAAAGAATCTGTAAGCCTGCTCCCATATTGGACCATCGGTTAGATATTCAATATCTTGAGGATCAATTGCATTACCAAGGATGATTTTAATTCGGTCAGGATAGTATTCAACTATCCCACGATACTTGGCCATCGTGCTCACAAAACTTGAAATAGCCCAATCTGCCTGCATAAGCATCACCTTCTTATCTTTCTCGTGTTAGCAAGCCTCATCTTCACAACGGGGCTGTGGAGGTGAGCATCACATCTTTTGCAAACCGGTAAATTTGTCAGAAATACGACGTCTTTACCGCTGATTCTCCTCCCGCAGAACGTGCATTCGAAGCCCGTTTCGTAAAGTAAGTCGGCAAGCTGATCGAGAACCCTCTTTTTCTCCGTTGGTTGCAGTTTATTATACCAGTTGAAGAACTTCTCCGCAAACTCAGCCTCCTCTTCCTGGAATTCCCAGGAGTATCCTGGTACGTCGATCATTATTATACCCCCAGTGCTGTAAGAACTCGATTATCACCCAATCTACCAATTACTATCCATTCATAATCATCTTCATCAAGCAGTTTAGCATTTTCAATTGCCTTCTGTGCTTCATCGATTACATCAGGCTTTATTTTCTCGAATTCTTTTTCTAAGGATTCTTTCAATCTTTTGATCGGATCGTCGAAGTTTAAATAAACTAAATTTATTTGCGGGATATCTGCATCAACAATTTCAGAATCTGGATAAACAAGCTCTTCTGCATATGAAGATGCTATTTTAGATGGTATTTCAAAAAGTTCCCATAGCTTGTCACTTATTTCATCAAAAGCCTCTTTTATTCTCTCTTCAACAAGCTCTTTTAGCAGTTCTTTAGCCTCTTCTGGTTTTGGTGTTATTCTTATACCAAGCTTCTTCATCTTTGCAATTGTGTAAGCTAATACTGGATTCTCAACGTTCCACCTAACTTTTAGAACTGATAAAGCGGACAATTCAATTCTACTGGTTCTAAATTTCCTGAATTTCCCAGCTTCTGGCTGCGAAGGTAATGCCAGCAAGCTGGCATCATCTTCATGTAAACCTAAATCAACAACGTTCTCAAGCCATAACTGTAAATGCCTTGTTCTTCTACTCCCAATATCAAAAACTCTGTAAATCCATTCTCCTGCTGTATCGCAGTCATGTAGGGCTAAAACTGGTCTGCCATCCTCTTTGAAAAGTTGTCTCATTAGCCTTGTTGAGAAACCCTGCCCTGCTACAATTGTCCATCCATGGTGACTTAACTCTTTTAGGTCTTCTGCTTCATCAGCTTTTTCGACGAATATGAAGCCTCTTGCTCTGTAATATACTCTTTCAAACTCACTTATTGGTCTTTCAATTCCTCTGTCGTATATGACACCAATTGGTTTTGCCTCAGGTCTCTCAAGTCCGTATTGCTTTTCTATGCTTGGCCATAAATCATCTCTGTAGGTTGCATAACCTTGGGCAGTTAAGAAATGGTTGAATTCCTCTTCAGTTATTTTACCTTCTTTAAGTCGTTTTGTCAAGTATTCACGGACGATATAGTAGCTTCCTCTGATTCTTCTTGTTTTTAATTCGTCATAGTGTTGCAGGATTATATCTTCCACATTCGCCCATAGATTTGATCTGCGTGACATCTTTAAACCTCCGCAAAAGCGGTTAACCCCTTACTCTCGAAAACAGCCTTATCTTTCTTTGTCAGCCTTTTTCTCTGCTTGTAATCGTTAATGCTTGCTAAACTTCTGGTTTTCACGGTTTCCCCCTCAACTTTGAACAAAACGTTAGATCCCAGCTTGCTTACAGGAATTTTAACAATAGATCGGCTGAATGGAGCCTCAACCTGAATTAAAGGAGTTTCGTAAAATCTTCCGGTAACGAAAATCTTGAACCGTTCTTTTATCACGGCCTTCTCCGTCTCGATAACAGCGTTATCCTCAATGATTTCAACCAGCTCTTTTAGCTCATTATCGACGTAGGTTACAGAGCCAATCTGATAGCTGCCACACCTTCTTTTCACTTCTCTTCCACTGTACTGTTCATGAACTACTTTCAGTCTTTCATCACTTCTTACTGCCTGCTTTAGTCTTTCGGAGCCGTTGTAGTTGATTCCATGGATGATGAAGTAGCCGAAGATTATCGCTACACCTCTTGATTTCTCGTAAGTTGCCAGGTAAATTTTATCTCCCCATTTGAGAGTTTTAATGATCGTTGATGGTAGAGCTCTTGCTACGCCGTACTTCTTAGCTTCTTTTTTGAAGGAATTGATGTCATAAAGTCCTTTACCAATGTAGTGGATTCTTATGAACTCCATATCACCACCCGAAATACTTCTCGTTTCTGACAACAACCGATCTCTTAACCCGATGCGATTGCCTATTGCAGGAGCTAAACTCACCGCAATTCCTGCAAATCTGCTCGTTAACGAGCATTCTTGATTTGGGACAGTGAAACCACGTTTCTTTTGATTTTCTAGTCGGTTTGGCTTTATTCTGTCGCATCAGCCATGCACCCCCTCAATACTGCCGGCTTTGCTCTAACTGCACCGCATTTCGTGCAGACATCGAAGTACCCAGCCAAGAAATTCGGAAAGAGTTTGAAACCATCAATCCAGTAATGGTTGCAGTTCATTTCTGAACCTCCCCTAACCACTTTCAAAATTTACAGCAGAATAGTCGTATTCTGCAAGAGGATCGTAATCGTCATCGTCATTCCTGTTAACGATGTCATCCATGAATTTATTGAACTCTTCTTTTACAATTCTACGTTCTTCCCTGTCGCATACCAACCACAGATAAGCCATTCTGTACAATACGTCTTTTAGTAACAGTTCTCTATCCTTTCTCATTTCTGAGCCTCCTTAAACTTTCGTTATCTGCAATCTTTTTGAGACAATAGCACCTTGCTGAGTGTAAAAAACAAGTTTTACGTGCTGGTTGAACTCCGTGAAATCTATTCTGATGATGTGTTGCAAATTTATGTATATATTGTCAAAAACTTTAAGCCAAGCCATGTTAATCAGCCTTCTTTATCTCTTTCTCTATCTCTTTTCTAAATTCAGCAATTGCATCGAGAATCGTCTCTATCTTCTGCTTGCCAAGTCCTGTTTTCTCTTTCAGGTATAAAATGAGCATCTGTCTCATGAAACCAGATGTGGGGATGTATTCGAGGCTTTGGCGATCT
>QMZC01000002.1 GCA_003662995.1 Archaeoglobales archaeon | reverse complement strand
TTAGCGCAGAGCGCTAAATGCCCCACCCACTCAAAGTTATTTGTTGAGGAAAAAGTTTTAGGATTGGACGCAATTCATCCCAACAATCTAAAGATTGGGGATTTCTTGCTGATCAGTGGTTAAGATGTCAAGGCGAAATTTCGTTAAAACCACTGCCGCCCTCAGTGCTGCAATAGTTGGTATACCACCGTTTAATCTTACCAACCTAAATAAGTTTTTTGAGAATAACGATGAGCTGATTATCTACCCTTTTTTGTACAGATCTGTGAATGGAGTATTTCAGATACTTGATATTAAGTTATGGGGGTGTAACTGGGATTGCAAGTGGTGTACCAACAAGTTTCAACCTCTCAACAAAGCGATGCCAATAACTGTATCCATCAATGAAATAATTGATTCGTCAAACTTAATGCATTTAGATGTGCCCCTACCTACACTGTTTGTGATAAGTGGAGGAGAACCGCTACTTCAAAAAGTAGAAGTGCTCAAATTGATTGCGAGTCTAAAAAGAAAAACCGATTATACGATCAGTCTTGAGACGAACGGATATCTTATCGACGAGAACTTCATCGAAAAAGTTAACAAGTTGAATCTCGATAGAATCGACATATCCTTCCGCAATATAGACGATGAGTGGCACAAGTGGTATACTGGAGGCTACAGCAATCGGCATGTAATAGATGCACTGAAATTAGCCACTGAAACTTTTGAAGGTTTAATTGGAGTTCCTATAATCCTCTTTTCAGCCATAAATGAGATTATTTTCGAGAAAATGTGCAAACTTCTGCACGAAATAAATCCAGATTTCATCATCAAAATGATGTACCCGATCAGAGAGCCCAACGATAAACATCAATTAGAACGATATTTGAGAAACGTAAATAGGATGGGAAAAATAGCTTCACGTTACTTTTACCGAATATTTCCTGATCCAGATAACCTAAACGCGTTTTTACCGAGAGAGATGGTACAGTATGAGGTTAGAAGAACGTATGGGGGAGTAGACATAACAAAAAGCTGGAGATGGAAAAGAGGAGAGAATTGAGATGGTTGAGAACTGGCTAAATCTCCACGTAATTTCTGCATGCCAGCTAAGCTGTAAACACTGCTATTTCAAGCAGTACGACGGCAAGAGAGGTGAGATCCCACTGAATGTTGTAAAGAGGATTTGCGAAGATTTTCTTGCCACCGACTTTCCACTCGATGATTACACCATAATCTTGGGCGGTGGTGAGCCTCTGATGTATTCCAAATTTGAAGAGTTATGTAATCTCATAAGAGATCTTCAGGGCAGAATAGTGCTCAGCACAAATGGTATGCTTGTACCAAAATACATCGAAGTGTTTGAAGAATGTGATGGAATTCAGGTGAGCATAGATGGAGACAGAGAGACCCACGACAGGATACGTGGAAAGGGTAGCTACGACAGAGCGATTAAAGCTCTTAAATGCTTACAAAAACACAGAATTAGACGATCCATTGGTTTTACTCTAACAAAAGAAAACATGCATTGTATCGACCATGTCATCGACCTTTGCAGAAAGTACGGCTGCACAATGCTAAACATAACTCTATACCAGCCATTCGGGAAGTCTAAGAAGGCTGTAAGCTTTACGAAGTGGTTGGAAGTCAAGGAATACGCTAGTAAGTACGTAATCACCCCTACTACTTGCGTTGAGACTGGCTGTGTTGCTGGTATTTGCGGAATTGCAGTAACGCCTGATCTGAGGTACTGGGATTGCCCGAGAAATCAAAAAGTTCTCGGAAGGTATCCACAGCCATTAAAGGAGGTTCTTAGAAGGAGAGAATTTGGCAACCCCTTCGACAGTTGTTGTAGGTATTTGAGGTGGTGATACTGTGGATGTTGTGTGTGTGAGATTAGAAGGCAGATAAACAAGAGGTGGGAAAAGTGGAGGGCGAAACAGAATAAGGTAAGGGAGAAGACGTATTTCCATTGCTGGAATGAGTGTAGCTACACTTCTGGACCATACATTAACTTTCCAATATATCATTATCGATCTGGCCAATCTAACTGTTATGGAGGAAGTGGTAGTTGGAAAAATGCTTTGTGCCTTACTAATGCTATAATAAGATTTGCAAGGGCTGGTCAAAGTTATGGATTTTACAGTGTGTTGAGTAAGTGCTATTGGAGAGAGAAAAGTGGCTGTCCAGAATATTGTTATATGGAAATATATGGTTGGAATAAGCCAATATATATAGCAAATGTTGTTAACAATTCATTGTCTTTTGGACATTCTATATGTGCAGAGCATTTAGGAGGTGACATGTCGAATTTCAGTAATTGGAAGTTTTTTTCAGTACGATAATCTTGACATTAGGCCAGGTGACTGGCAAATGCCCTGTGGTACAAGTGTAGAAAATACAAAAGTTAGAATAGAAAAAGTAAGAGGCATATTAAGTTGTAGTGGAACTATGTATAGTGACAGAGTTGTATGTTTTGAGATAGACAAGAACTGTAATGTGTATAGTGTTAATTGTTATCCATAATTTGATGTAGGAGATGTAAAGAGTTGAAAAAGGTATTAAAGAGAAAAGTGTTAGTAATGAGTATTCTTGTAGTGGCAATTTTGAGTATAGCAATATTCATAGTAAAGCAGCCAAATGAGAAAAAAGAAGAAAGCAATAAAAAAGAACTTCTACCAAAAATAAAGTCTGAAATAGAACATCTATTCCTTGAACCCGAAGCGATAAATAAAATAGGCACAACCAGATGGTCAGTAGATGAGGCAGAAAAGAGAATTAACATTTTTGTGTGGGAACTTACACCAGAAAACGAAAAATTCAATGGAATGAAGATCGATGGATGGACAATAAACATAATTGAAGATTTAGAGCTTAAAAAGGAAGTAGATGAGATCAATACAGAATTTGAGAAACTCAAAGAAAAACCAGAGATGCAAATTGGAACGTGGGATATTACCATAGACCCAAAAACAGGTAGTAAAATAATAAATGTGTGGGTCCACGACCTAACTCCAGAAAACCAAAAATTGCATAATACAACCATCAATGGATGGATAGTTTACGTTTACAAGTCGTTGATCCCACCAAAAGAGGTAGCACTGAACGACCCAAGGATAAAAGAGAAAATTGGAAGTAAGAAATACGAAGTCACAGAAGTCACAAAACAGAGTGAGGGAAAACTGTTGGTAGACGTTTACATATACATATAAAAGAGCCAAAGAAAACCATTATTGCAACTGTGGACATAGTAAAAGGGGAAGTGATAAAGATAAACGAGACAAGCTAATAACTGTCACTACTTTGGAGATAGATTCACACTACGTGAAACACTACAAAAATTTGGGCTGGCAGTACGAGTTTCGAATTTCAGGTTCTTCAAAGAAGCCATTGGAACTTTCACTTGAGTCAGAGTTAGAACCTCGAATACAGTTATGTTAGTCGGCTATGTAAGTGTGGGAGAAAAGTTCGATGGAATGGAGGTAAGTAAGACGATTGCTGATAAGATCGTACAGAAAATTATTGAAATTGGAAAAAAGAATATGCCAGAGAGAAGTCACAAAAACAGAACAAGATTTCAAATACATAGAGTGTTCAAATATGACTCAACAGAGATTATGGTATAAGTTCAGCAATTAAACGAATATTACATGAAATTAGGAATAAAGATCATGAACGGTAAGTTTATTGTAACGATATTGCTAATAGCATCACTGATTATCTGTTGCATTGAAGAAAAACCACAGGAAAATAGGGTGAATGCGGATACAGGAAAACTGAAAGAAATACAAACTGAAATCAACAGCATCCTCATGAAAGACAGGTTGGTACAGAAATTGCTAAACGGGAACAATTCAAAATCTCTTAAAATTCTTGAAGTCATTCACAACGATAGCGCTGATGTTTTTTACAGGATACTTAAATACAAAAACGTAGAGGGTATAAATGGAGAAATCTACAGGATTGCCGTGGATTTAAAAAACAAAACCGTACGTTCAACCGATGAAGTTGAAAATATTGAAATCATATCTAAAGGATCTGAGAAGTCAAACACCGTGCATTCACTTGTGTTCGTAGAATTTTCACCAGGTGTCTGGTTGAATTTTACACGATATTGGGTGTATGAATTCAACATTGAGTCTTTTGGAAGAGGAAATGGATGCATTGAGTATCGTATGTTTGTTGAAAAAAGTTACAACAAGGAAAATTTCTTTTTCAATGTGCTTGAAAATGATCCTGAAAGCAGGATGGCTTGGAGTGATGCTGGAGAACCCCACATTGAATGCAAGTATGCAGACAACATAACGTGTGAAGTAGTTTACGGGCAAAAAAGCATATGGGATTTCATTACTCCAAGCGATTTACCATCAAACGTATCTTTCTTTCATCGGTGGCAGGTGCGTGTGAAACAGAAGCAGATGATAGCTTTCGATTTGGTGGTAGAGCTATACTGCAAAAGTGGAAAAGAGACTCATCGTATGCGAATATTTCTATCGACACCTCCAGACCCACACGAACTGTCATCCTTTGAAAAGGAGAGATACAGAATTGAGGTTGTGAAGATCTACGGAACAACTAATTATTACGCCTACGGCCCTGTTACCGCGGTACTGGGGGAGCAAAATTGAAATTGGTACAGATTATGGCAATTCAAGATTTGAAAAAATGAAGCGTAAACCTACGATCTCCATTGTACTTGCAATTCTCTTAGTTTTTGTAATTTTTTCTGTGATTATTTTTCTGCAATTACAACTTTTACAACTTCGGTTACATCACCAATAGAAATCAGGAAAATATCAACGTCAAAAGCCTGTTTAAAATTGCAACGAATTTAGAAAAAGAGGCTGAAGGAGTAGTTACAAAGTCTAAGCCAGATGAACTTGTGAATGGAAAGAACAAACTTAAACTTGCCACCGTAATCTACAACGAGAGTCTTGTCAAGTTCATTTACGGAATCGGATACAAGTACGAACCTATTTGTGGGGGGGTTATGAATTCAATGGTGGCAAATACTACGGGTTTTTAGTTGACTTAAAAAACAAGAATGTTTCTATACGTGTATTGAATAACACTTCATTTGACGAGCTAAAAGATAGCAATTTACAGTCATCCTTTTCCACGAGTATTTTCGAGGGTTTGTGGATAACGGATCAAGTGTGGTTGTATAGCGTCGTAGTTAACGGAAGTGCTAAAGCAAATTCCAAGGCGGGATGTTACGAGTACGATTTTATAGCTAACAAGCTCTACAACAAAAGTCATTTCACGATAAACATGGTTATATTGAATAGGAACAAAAGAGCTTGGAGCGAAAAGGGACAGCACGTAGAATGCAGGAACAACGAGGATTCGCTAATATGTCGGGCTACATACAGAAGCCTTGGAACATCCTTGGCTTAGAAAGTGCATCACATAAAGCGAACTTTTCATATCGCTACCATTTGTTTGTAGATTCCGACCAAACGATAGCCTTCCACATCAGTGTGACTCTGTATGGAATTGAAGATGGAAAGAAGAGAGAAATCGTCCACAATTGTATTGTCTTTGTCAAAACCCCTCCAAATCCTACAAATCTCAACGCTTCCAAGCTTTTGAGGTTTGGTGTAGAGACCCCTCTGATGTACGGGACTGTAACTATTACGTCCATGGATCTTTTTGTCTCTGTTAATCTTAGCTCTCTGGAGGGAGTATAGGGATGAGTTAAAGTTTCTGTTTTTTTACGTTAATAACGAATCAAAGCAGATTTCATATTTTAGAAAGTTAAATTGCCGAACGTAACGGCTATTGCTAACTACTTACCCCAAAACGGATTTTCTCTTCTTTTAATCTCCAAAAACTCTAAAAACGCCTTTTTTGTATTCTCACTCAAAGAATCCAACAGATCTTTCTCGATAACCTTCGCATGCCTTTCTGGCACATCAACGTACAAGATTTCATCACCCTCAATCTGCCTGCCAATTGTAACGCCATCTATGGCTATAGCCAACTCATCCCCTTCATTCGCAACTCCAACGTTCTTTCCTTCTTTCTGCATACTTTGAATAAATCCAACAACACTTCCATCCTCTTTGATGAGCTTGACATCTCTCTTTACTTCACCACCCAAAATTCTAACTCCTATAACGGCTGGTTTACTCCTTCTAAAGATGAATTCCTTCAAAAGCTTGATCTTTGCGGGTTTAATCAAAGCCTCAACCTTCTGTTTTTCTCTTGCCCTCTTCTCCTCTTCCTTCCACTGCACGTAATTGTCAATTAGCGTGTAAATGATCTTATCTTCAAAAATCCTGACCCCATACTTCATCGCCTCGTTTTCCACATTCGGCAGTAATTTCACGTTAAAGGCTAGAACAACTCTATTCAATTCATCTTTATTGGCGGAAGCATCAACTATGTCCCTCTTATCAACATCTCCAACCTCAGCCTTCTTTATCGGAATCTCGTTCTCCCTTAACTCGTTAATCAAAGCCTCCAATGAGCCTAAGGTGTCAGTTTTTAAAACCACACCCTCTTCATCCGTTCTTATCGCAACCTCTTCGTATTCTTTGATAATCCTTTCTTTAAATCGCTTTACATCTTCCTCACTCTCAATGACTTCAAATTCACTCCCTGCCAACACGTTTTCTAAATTGGGAGCAACAAGCTTAACTCCAGCGGCAGCAGTAACTGATTTCACAGACTTAAATTTGCTCTCCACCCTCATCTCCTGCATCGGTCTTGGTTTTAGTATGCCTTTGACGTGCGTAACGATTACATCATCCATTCCGGCTATTGCAATTTTATCTCCAACTTTCAGCGTTCCGTCGTAGAGAATAACATCACAGGTAACGCCCAATCCTTTCTCCTCCTTTACCTCCAAAATCGTTCCCTTTGCCTTCCCCTTAACGTGGAGCTTTAGTGTGTCTTCCATGTACCTTTGTGCCAATCCAACGAGTATCATTAACAGTTCAGGAATTCCTTCTCCCGTTAAAGCGGATATGGGAATTATAGCTATCGTCTTTGTGAAATCCCTAACTCTGTCGAATCTGTCTGCTGAAAAGTTGTACTTGTACAGTTCAGCAATCAACTCGTAAATCTTGTTTTCTAATCTTTGCTTTGTAAACTCCTCCTGATTTGCAAAGGTTTTCAGGAATGGAGTGTATTCCATGCTTTGCCACCCCGGAACTCTGTCAATCTTGTTTGCGGCAACAACAAACGGTGTTTTAAATGTTTTTAGAATTGTCAATGCCTCCTCAGTCTGCGGTTTGAACCCCTCATTTATATCAATAATCAGAATCGCTAAATCCGCTAATGCTCCACCTCGCCTTCTCAAATTCGTGAATGCTTTGTGGCCGGGAGTGTCTATGAAGAGCAACCCGGGAATGGTGATTTTTACGTTCCACATGTCTTTGCAAATCTGTTTTATAGTATCAATTGGAATTTCTGTAGCACCAATATGTTGCGTTATTCCACCGGCCTCCTTTGCTGTTACCGTTGTCCTTCTGATTTTGTCAAGTAACGTTGTCTTTCCATGGTCAACATGTCCTAATACGGCAACAATTGGAGTCCTAAGGGTTTTTTCCTCAATTTTCTTTTTCTTCTTCTTTTTTGCCATGGTAACTTGACTAATTTTTTATTTTAACAAAATAAAAATTATTCGTAAATCCAAACCTCGTCAGCCTTTGAGTAAGATAGAATTTCCTCTTCTTTGAAAAACAGATTTATTTCCCTATCTGCTGATTGTGTTGAGTCAGATGCATGAATAACGTTTCTACCAACATCTATTCCATAATCGCCCCTAATCGTTCCCGGTAAAGCTTCTCTCGGATTTGTCTGTCCAACCAAAGTCCTGACAACGCTAACAGCCTCTTTACCCTCAATAACCATCGCTACAACTGGACCGCTTGTTATATAGCTGATTAGATCTCCAAAGAAAGGCCTTTCTTTGTGTTCTGTGTAATGCTCTTTTGCTAAGCTTTCCTCAATTTTCATCATTTTCATTGCAACTATCTTTAATCCTTTTCTTTCAAGCCTTGAAATTATTTCGCCAATTAAACCTCTCTGCACTCCGTCTGGCTTTACCATTACAAACGTCCTTTCGATGTCCATCAAAAGCCCTCCCGACTTACTGCTTAGAATAGTACTTCGTCCATTTCAACTTTCTTGGATTTCTCTTAAGCTCAAGCATGTTCTTCTCGCACTTCCTAGAGCAGAAATAGAAAATCTTACCATCTCTCTTTACAAACATCTTTCCTGTCCCTATTTCAATTTCTTTGCCACAAAAGGAGCAGATCTTTGTTTCCATGTTATCACCTTACTGTCAACTTCTTAGCCTCCCTTGCTGTCTCCTTAATCATCAAAACATCGCCTATCCTAACTGGACCCATAACATTTCTTGTGATGATCCTTCCCTTGTTCTCTCCAGCCAGAACCCTAACCTTAACCTGCGTAGCCTCGCCATGCATCCCTGTTCTGCCAACAATTTCAATTACCTCGGCTGGCTGGATGTCCTCATCATTCATACTTCCACCTTTTTATTTACTTCTTCAAACCTGAGATTTTACTCACGAGGCTATTTAATTCTTTTCTTGCGTCTCCTTCGTTTATAATTGCTGCTGCTGCGCAATCCACTTCTATGCCCACAGCTTTACCCAATTCACTTTTACTCTTTACGTAAACGTACGGGATGTTCTTCTCTTCGCATATCAATGGCAGATGGGCAACAATTTCTGGCGGATCAACATCCATCGCTATGTAAACGAGCTTAACCATACCTCTCTCAACTGCCTTTGTCGTCTCATTTGTTCCCTTTTTAACTCTTCCAATTTCTCTCACTTTATCAAGCAAGTTCAACGCCTCGTTCTGCAACTCCTCAGGAACGTCAAACCTTACATACACCATTATTTCACCTCCTTCAATATATCATCATTCATCGGCTGCAATCAGAATGGTGGAGATGTTTTAAACTTTTCGGATGATATCAAGTCATAGAGCGTTTGAGTCTGTCTGGTTTGATGACCTAACTTCCCCTTTTGATGTATACAGCTTTTGATGTATACAGAATTCTACATACATATTTTGTTTAACTCGATTGGTAAAATGGTGAATTCTCAATTCAAAATTTCGTCAAATGCTTACGGATTTTCGATGAATGTGTGATGCTTAAAAAGAAAAAATTTTATTTATTAGTAATTTTAATTCTGTACATTAACTTGAGTTTGGACTAAAGCAATCCAAGGACTCGACTCTGGAGCCCCCTCATAAGTAGCTGCCACTCCTATTCCATAGACACCATTTTGGATTTTTGTTGTGTCCAATAGAATTTCCTGTCCAACAGAAGGATCGTTTATCCACTGAATTATAACGTTCGGGTCGTTGTACAAATCACCCTTAAATCCTTGCGGTGCCATGGATACAAGGATTTTGGTTGTCTTAGAAGGTATAGCTTCCAACGTTACACTTATCACTCCGCTTACTTTTTTATTTTCCGTAAGTGATATTTTCACTTTAAGACCGTTATTTTCAAGATTTATTTCTTTCTTAGGTTGTTCTGTTTCAGCCTGTGATGTCTGCTCCTGTTTACTTTGTTGTGTGCAACCACTCATCAAAACAACGCCAACAACCAATACCAAAATAAGAAAACCAACGAATTTTGGTTTCATTATGACACTTGCTCTTGATTATTATTTAAATTTTTTGAGTACGATTCTGATAGCCTTGTATTCCGTGATGTTTGTAAATATAGATTATGGATTTGCCCCATTCTGAAATTGAAAGAAACTTGCAAGCTCTCAAAAAATCAAACATGAGAGTAACGTAAGTTTAAGATTTTTAGGTCGAGAAATGAGATAACCATACTTATCTATCAACAAAAAATAAAAATTAAAGATTCAAGTTGTTTCTAACAGCCTCCTCTCTGCTCTTCAAATCAGCCAAATACTGTAAGAATATAATCGAGGCTGCTGGAGAACCGCCACCATGAATTGCACCAAGCAAATGTGAACTTGTAACCCAAAACTCGATGAACTTTATTATCTTTAGCCTTTCCTCAGCCGTGAAATCTTCACTCGCCTTCAAATAGTTTTGCAAGTACTTGCCAAGCTTCTCATCTTTCAAGTCAAACTCTGATGGGGCTGTAACAGGAATACCACCAGCAATGTCTGCTAAGTGCATTATAACCTTATTAAACCCCTCAACTCCCACAATTTTCCCAGCGTTCGCCATCAATTGATTTGGCTGCCAACTACCTTTAGCGTCATAACCCTTTGTGGCCGCACCAATAGCAATTGCATAAGCTGCTTCGCTAACTCCAACCATTTCGCCAAGCTTCTGCCTCAAAACAGGCACGTTCTCCAATCCGTTTGCCTTGAGCATCAGACTTGCTGCCCCAGTCATCGAATCGATAAATCCTGCTTTGCATGCGGCTCCCGCGCACCTGTGAGAAATGGCAAAATATGTTAAAACATCTCTAACAGCCTTAACGTCTTCAAAAACGAAAACTCTCTCCCAAGGAATAAACACTTCATCAAATATCACCGTACAAGTTGTCCTATCACCATACTTTGGATTTCCCATCTCGTATTCTCCACCCTCTCTAAACTTAGCCTGCACGCCTGTGTTTTGTAAAATGTACTTTACCCCTTCGTCTTCAGGCAATGCTGCAAATGCTAAGGCAAACTCCTCTTCACCCTCTTTAAACGTTTGTGTAGGCAAAACAAAGTTCACATCAGCTGCAAAAGCACCGCTCTGATGTATCTTTGCACCACTGACAACTATTCCGTCGTCTCTCTCCTCAACAACGTGAACGTAAGCTTCTCTTTGCTCTTTTGGTCTCTTCTTCCTATCACCCTTTGTATCTGTCAAAGCTGCTGTACACGCATAATCATTTTTCTGAATCTCTTTCAACAAATTCAAAAATCTTTGGTGGTAATCTGTGCCTAACCTCTCATCTAAGGCTTTCGTTGCTGGATAAAGAGCATTTATCGCATCACAACCTGTGCATCGATAATTACACGTTGCCAAGCGCAAACTCAACTCCCTCTGATAGTCATATCTGGCAATTAAGTCTTTGGGAGTTTTGTTTACGTAGTTTAACCTGTTTACTTCCTCACCAACCAAATCAGAATATGGTTTGTATGCCTCATTCTCCTTAGCTAGTTCATACGTGTAGGCAATTGCATTCACGACAGGTCTTACATTTGGGTGGTCAAAGTCAACCTTCTCACCTTTGGCGTAGATCTCTCTGTCATAACTTTTCAGCCTTTTTACGTACTCCTCTCCAGAAATAATCATTTTATCACCATTCAATTGTTAAAAATCTATTATTAAAAATTTTTGAAATTCTTCGTCATTTCGCTTTTACCTAAATGATGTATCCGTTTTCCAAAAACCTGAATTCGAAAAAGCTATAATTACAGTGAATTGCTTAAACCCATGCGAGAATACAAGTTCAAAAGGGGTTTTAAACCAACAAACGAGAGGTTGGAAGAGTTAATAAAGAAACACTTTGGTGAATACGAGATTGAAGAAGGATTTTACGTGGTTAGATTTGGTGCCATTGAGGAGTTGAAGCTTAAAATTGAGAATAAGGTCTTGCTTGCAGAGTCGAAAACAAATCCAAAGGTTGACAATGAAACCGCTGCAAAAACCCTGAAAGTGTACAACAAATTCCTTGAGGAGCTAACTGGCTATACAGCGAAGGAAAGGCAGAAAATGTTGAAAAAAAGTATAGAGAGGTAGCCACTCATCTTTACGAGCGGAAATGATTAGTGAGAAAAATATCGTTCACAAGATATATCACGTAATATTTCTCATTTTATACTGTCTGCTAATTTTGTCCTCCATCTTATACAACTCGGCTAAGTTGGTTTCATTACGCTGTATAGGATGGATAACTTTGATTTTTGGGATAGTTGTTTTGTTAGGTTCAATACAATCCCGTAAGAAGGCTCATTTTGAAGAAACCCTTGTGGAAAGTGGTATTTATGCTATTGTTCGTCACCCTGAATTTCTTGTACATATATTAATCATTCTTTCGTTGATTCTCATAACACAACAAGTGGTCAATTTGGTTATAGGAGCAATTTTAATTCTTTTGTTGTACTTTGCGATGATAGAAGAAGAGAAAAGAAACATAGACAAGTTTGGGGATACATACAGAAGTTATATGCAGAGAGTTCCAAGAATAAATTTATTAGTAGGAATTAAGAGAATGCATAACAAAAAGAGACTAAAATGAAATGATTTTGGTTTAATAAAAGTAAATCAATCGAAGTGTTTTGCGGATAACTTCAATTCCTCTGTGTCGAATATTGTGTAACCCAACCTCTCTTTAATAACCAAATAAGCCATCTCTGGCGGTATTGCACCGATTTCGGTGATAATCAGGTCGATGTAGTCTCTCGGCGTAACGTCAAAGGCTGGATTTCTAATTTTTATTGGTAGTTTTAGTACATCTTCCGGTGCAACTTCTGATGGGTCTCTCTCCTCTATTACAACCAATTCGCCAAACAGCGTTTTTGGACTGAACTTGTACGTTTCAGCAGCAACCATGAATGGAACTCTCGCTTCTTTGGCTGCTAAGGCAATCTGAGAAGTACCTATCTTATTTATCAAAGCCCCATTCACCGTTATGGTGTCAGCTCCAACAACAACGCAGTCAACCTCGTTTATGAAGTATCTTACCGCTGAATCAACTATGAGTGTTGTTGGAATTCCCTCTTTGCTCAATTCTTTAACCGTTAAATACCCCTGCATTCTTGGTCTCGACTCTGTTGCAAACACCTCTATTTTTTTACCTTGCTTAAAGGCTGTTTTTATTACTGAAAGTGCTGCTGAGGAGTTGCAGTGAGTTAAAATTGTTGAACCATCTTTAATCCTCTTTGCCCCGATCTCCCCAATCCTATTCCTTGCAGTATCAACCCATTCAATAAACTCATCTGCCCTTTTAACAAGGTTGTTTCTTTTTTCTTCAACAGTTTCTCCATCATAGTTCATCACGTAGTTGACTGCGTTAAACAGGCTGACCGCTGTTGGTCTTGTGTTCAGCAAAATTGATGCAGCTTTTCTCATTTTCTTATCAAAATCAGAATCGACCTTCAATGCAAATTCTTTGAGAGTTGATGCGGCAAACTTAGCAATGTTTGCAGCCCCTCTTACCTCCATACTTCTTATCTTTTCCGCAGCCTCTTCAATTTCCATAAGTGTAATTGTTTACAAGATTGAAAAGGTTATCCTCAATTGTTACAAGAAAATTCATACTTTCTTACTTCACTGTTGGTTGAGTAATCATAATACCTTTTCCAGAGGAGTATTAAGTTTGCTTTAAATTCTTTCAAAATGCATTTTAAATTTACAGAGTATAAAAAGGTGAATTTTTAATGAAATGAAAAAAGAATGTCATGAGTTCTAAGACGAAATTGTAGGTTTATAGAAGTGTTATGCCGAATTTAGGAAAACATCGCAATCAAATATTTATATCGAGACTTTGTAAATTTAATTTATGAGATCTATAGAATTTGACATGGTTTATTGAAAAGATGAAATTGGAGGAGAAATTTTGAAAATGCACAAGAAGATGGATGAATACGCTTATAGAATAATGGGAGTTGGAGAGTGGAGGGCTTTAATTTCTGCTGAAGATGTGGAAATTAAGGGATACTCCCCAATCATAATCAAAATCAACAAGGTGGAGTTTCCGCCAAATTCAATTTGTTTGATGCTGGCAAGGATGAGGCATGCTTTGGGAGCGGTTGTGGAAATTCTGCATGTTGGAGAGCCAAAATACGTGGAGAAGGTTAGGTATGCTGGCAGCGTTCTATTTCTGCCAATTCATGATGGAGTGATTAAAAAGGGGGAGCTCCTCGGCGTTGTGAACGTCATCTACATAAAACCTGTAAAAAAGTCAAGGATAAGGCACATCTTTGAAAAACTTGAAAAAATGTTATCTATGGATGTTGATCATCTCGTAGAATCTGAGGATTGGCCCTATTTATTCAAGTAATTAATAATTGTTCGATCTTCAATCTTTTAAATACTTCTTCAAAAGCTCCCTATTTGCAACTCCATGAACCAATCTACCCCCTAATTCACCAGTTATGCCAAAAAGAATTACTGCAAGGATTAAAAGTACAATTGAGTGATTGAGTTCTTTAAACACAACGTATGCGATTACAAAGATGTATCCCACGATTGATGTGGTAATTTTTCTTTTCATCAACGGAAACTTCCGCATTCCGTACTTATACTTCCAGTCAATTAAACCGCTAACCATTGTCAGCGGAGTGGCTGTTGTAACAGCTAAAATCAAGTAAAAACTCGACATTTCAAGGCATTTAATTGAATAGAGTTTGCTTATTATCAAAAAAGACAATGATGTTGGGGTCAATCCGTTTACAGTATGTGTGAGAATTGGATGTATGTTCTTTAAAGCTACCAGCCTAACAAGAATTGGTATGCGTGACATTGATGCAGGTATCAATCAATTTAAAAGAACTTTTCTACTTTTGCTCAACATTTTGAAAAAATTTAATCTAAGTGAGACAAAGTCAAAATGTGGAGTTACTAAAAATTGATAACACCAAAGAGTGCAGAATCGTATCTCGCTTAAACAGATTTGTTGTTGAAATTAAGGTTGATGGAGTAAAAAGAAGAGCCCACATAAACAACACTGGCAGGCTAAAGGAGTTGTTGGTTAAAGGTAAAAGGGGGTTATTGCATCAAAGCTGGTGTTAAAACTGACTACAGATTGTTTGGAATCAAAACTGGAAGATACACTACACTCATCGATACTCAGTTTCAAATGAGGGCTTTTGAAGAGGCTTTAAACAAAAATCTAATACCATGGCTAAACAATTGCAAGATTCTGAAGAGGAACGTGAAATTAAACAAGTCTATTGTTGATTACTTGATTAAGTGTGACGACTTGCTATACTTAGAGGTTAAAAGTGCTGCTTTAAAGAGAAACAGGTATGCAATGTATCCGGACTGTCCCTCTTTGCGTGGGAGGAGGCATATAGCAGAAATAATAAAACATGTTAGGAGTGGAAACAAAGCAGCAATTTTATTCATAGCCGCAATTCCGAATGTTAGAGCATTTAAACCAAACAAACGTGGGGACAATGTTATTTTCAAGTTGTTAAGGGATGCGTTTGATGCTGGAGTTGTAATTAAGTCAATCTCAATTTTCTATAACCCCTCTAACTATTACGTACACCTAAAAAATCCAGATTTAAAGGTTAAGTTGTGATTACCTAATCCTCTCCAGTTCTTCGTCACTCAACCCTGTAAGTTCAAAAACGGTCATTCCCGTTTTTAGTGTTGATGCTTCCTCCTCACTCATCTTTTCCTTGAAAGCTTTATCTGAAATTATTAGGCTGTTTCCGAAGGGATCTTCCAGTATTAAAGTCAATTCGTCCTCTCCTTCAATCGTTTTTCGAATCCTATCCAGAATCCAGTTGCACCTTTCCACTTTCTCATCATCTTCAGCATTCCATCTTTTCGCAGATTCAACAATTCCTGCAATTCTGTCCAAAATACCCTCTAAATTTGTTATAAACGCCTGTGAAGCTGGTCCTGGCTCAACATCAACTCCAATTTCAGGAATTCTGATCGTACCAGACGTAGATCTTATCACTTTCGTAAACAAGTTACCGCTGTTAATTTTAATTTTAAATCTAACTGGATCTTTTAGATTACAAACTATTGAATCTGCATGTTTGAATCCGCAATCGCAAGATAAAGAGGTTAGCAATACTTTTCCAAAAAAAGGTACATCATAGGTTGTTGTTATAATTTTTAATTCCTTACCACAACTCGGACAGGGAATCATCTACTCCTTACGCCCTTGATTTTGTTCCTATCAACTTTAATTCCTGTGGGGGTTATTATTATATAGTCTTCACCCAATCCAACGATGTCCCCACCCACATCCTCAGCCAACTGCCTTAAATCCTTTAAGATTCTATCCATTGTTAACTTGTCATGTTTTAGAAATGCAACATCTGCAATTACGATGTTACCCTCATAAATCTGCCTTCTAATTTCTGGAACTTCATTTAAACCAGTAATTTCAGCCACTTTAATGTAAGTTTCAGCCTCACCAACAATCTCCGCCTCATACTCACCCAAATCAAGTTCCTCATATTCTTCAACGGGCACTCTTTCCGATTTTCCAAGAAGTTTATCCATTATACCCATAAGCCTTCACCTAACTTCCATTTAATTAACTGGTATTTAAATTTTGGTTTTGAGATAGCAAACTCTATATTATTTACAGAGGCAAAACAAAATAAAAAACAATAAAATAAAAAAATTATTCCTCTTTGAGGAACCTCCTCAGCAGTTTTCCAGTCGCAGTTCTTGGCAATGGCTCCTCTCTGAACTCAATAATCCTTGGTAGTTTGTACTTTGCAATGTGCTTTTCTAGGAATGCAAGGATTTCCTTCTTCAACTCATCGCTCGGCTCATAACCAGCTTTGAGTCTTATCACGGCTTTAACAACCTGTCCCCTAATACCCTCTGGGTCTGGCACACCAATGACACCACACTCTTCAACGGCTGGATGCTGGCTCAATGGCTGCTCAATCTCATCAGGACCAATTCTGTAACCAGATGACTTGATCAAGTCATCATCTCTCGAGACGAAGTAGATGTAGCCGTTTTCATCCTTCCTAACGAAGTCTCCAAGCACATTCCAGCCATCGATGACGCTCTTCTTCTGCTTTTCATCCAATGGTCTTGTTGGGTGGTTCCAGTATCTAATTCCGGTTGGTCCCTTGATGTACAAATTGCCAACCTCTCCCGGCTTACACTCTTCCTTAGTCTCAGGATCAATTATCCTTGCAACAAATCCTGGGACCGGCCAACCAATGCTTCCAGCCACTGGCTGTGGGGCGCATGTGTTTGAAATGCAAATGTGCACCATTTCAGTTGCACCCAAAGATTCGTAGATTGGCATTCCAAATTCATCCATCCACCTCTTTGCCGTCTCAGCACCCAATGCTTCTCCACCACCGGTGCAAAGTCTAAGCGAGGACAAGTCGTACTTCTCCTTGTACTCTTGCAACTTCGGATTTGCCAATATTATTCTATAAGCTGTTGGCAGAGAAGAGAAGACTGTTATGCCATGCTCCTCAACAAACCTGAAGAAGTTATCAACGCTAAATCCTGGCCAAATCGATGTTGCAGCTCCATGGAAGTAAGGAACTAAGCATCCATTACCATAGCCCATAGCAAAGCTGACCGGAGCAGGCCCTCCAACAACATCATCTTCCATCAACTTCCACACGTACTTACCAACTAAATACACCGCAGACAACACATTCTCAACGAAGTGTACACAACCCTTTGGCAATCCAGTTGTACCTGATGTATATAGTACAACTGCTGGCTTACCAACTTCAAGTCTTACGGGCTCAAAGCTGGCACTTTCTTTATAAACCTCATTAAATGGCACAAATGGGTCTTCTAAGTCCTCCCTCTCAGTTACAATTATATTCTTAGCAGTTTGCAGTTCTGGAGCAGATTCTTTTACCGCTCCAAAGGTTTTATCATCTCCAGTAACAAATATTGCCTTTACCTCTGCGTTGTTCGAAACGTGTACTATCTCTTTTTTAGCCCACATGGGGTTGAGAGGCACAGGAATGGCTCCAGCTTTCATTATACCGAAGTTGATCGCTACAGCTTCGGGCATATTCCTAACTCTGAATCCAACTCTGTCATACTTCTCAATGCCAAGGTTTTTCAAGAAGTTGGCAACCTTGTTGCTTAGCCTGTACAAATCCCTGTAAGTAACCCTTCTATCCTCAAAGTATATTGCCACTTTTCTTGCTCTACCATACTCGATGTTTCTGTCAAGAATTTCCTCAGCCAAATTCAATTCGGTTCTGTCTCCAATATAGCTTTTTATTTCATCCGGTATAATTATCTCTGGCCAAGTCTCCTTTGCTACAACATACTTCAGCACATCTTCCATAACATCACCTTTTAGAATATCTTAAAAATTGAGTTATAACCTTTTCGATTTATCGTGATAATTGAATTCTGGTATTCGTCGATTAAAAAGCGGTTAGGAGTTTATTTGAATTTATATCCATTTCTCATCCAAATCTAAGCAACAACCGTTGTATAACTAAAAAAATAAAATTAAGAG
Organism: Archaeoglobales archaeon; assembly: GCA_003662995.1. GTDB lineage: Archaea > Halobacteriota > Archaeoglobi > Archaeoglobales > Archaeoglobaceae > B5-G16. The sequence continues at coordinate 37,899 of QMZC01000002.1, read as the reverse complement.
GGCTTTACTTCAATCTTGTACTTCTTGCCCTCTATTTCCACTTCAAATTTGCCCTCTACCTCTCCAGCCACCGTTGGGAATGGCTCTTCTTCAATCTCGCCTTTTAAGAATTTAAGCCCGGTTTGCGGGAACAGAGCGTAGATTAAGACGTTCTCATCCGTAGGCTCAATCCCATGCTCCTCCAACTCCTTCTTTCTCTTCTCAAACTCTGGCTCTAACAAATCAGCAGGTCTGCAATCTATTGGCTTCTCATCTCCCAAAATCTTCTTGATGATTTCTTCCTTTATTGGGGCTGGTGTTCTACCATACATACCTTTCACCAAATCTCTTGTCTCTTTTGTCACGACTTTGTACCTTTCTCCAACCAAAACGTTGATTACTGCCTGTACACCAACAATCTGGCTTGTAGGCGTAACTAATGGCGGATAACCCATGTCTGCTTGAACCCTTGGCGTCTCCTCCAAAACCTCTTCAAGTTTGTCCAAGGCATTCTGTTCCTGCAGTTGTGCAATCAGATTTGAGAACATACCTCCGGGTATCTGGTATTTCAGCACTCTTGTATCGGGAAGCGTTGAGAGCATACTTATGTAGCCTGAATACTTCTCCCTCAACTTTAGCATGTACTGCCTAATCTCCAAAAGCACATCCATCTTAACTCCCGTATCGTATCCCAATTCATTTAATGCGTAAACTATTGACTCCGTTGGTGCGTGTGATGTACCGCAAGCCCATGGGGACATGCAAGTGTCAACCATGTCTGCTCCAGCCTCAACACTCTTTAGCAGTGTCATAGAAGCCATACCGCTCGTGTAATGGGTGTGCACGTTGATTGGTAGTGATACTTCTTTCTTTAAACCCTTTACAAGTTCATAAGTTACCTTTGGAGACATCATTCCTGCCATGTCTTTGATACAGATTGAATCAACTTCCAACTCAGCCAACTCCTTAGCAGTCTCAACGTACTTCTCAATCGTGTGGACTGGAGAGATGAGATAGCAGATTGAACCCTGTACATGGGGCGCCCCATACTTCTTAGCTGCTTTTATTGCCGTCACCAAATTTCTGACATCGTTTAATGCGTCAAAGATTCTGAAAAAGCTAATTCCCAGTTCAACTGCCTTTTTGACAAATTTTTCAACAATGTCATCTGGATAATGTCTATATCCAACTAAATTTTGACCCCTTAAAAGCATTTGGAGGTGTGCATTTTTCACTCTCTTTTTGAACTCCCTTATCCTGTCCCACGGATTTTCGTTGAGAAACCTGTGGGCAGCATCAAATGTTGCACCACCCCACATTTCAATGGAATAGATGCCAGATTCGTCAAAAGCCTCGATTATTGGAATCATATCTCTCGTTCTCATCCTTGTTGCCGCTAAGGACTGATGTCCATCCCTCAACGTTAGGTCAATAATTTTAACCCTCATAGTCCAACACATCATTTGTATGGATATTAATTTCTTTCTTTTTTAGTTACTGTTAACTTATTGTTGGAAACTTTTTGGGATATTATCCAAAGTTGCAAGCGAAGCGGGGAATTTAGACAAACAAAGCGAAGTCGGATATGTTCATGTTAGGCGACGTTGTGTCAGTTACGAAATATGCTGTTAATAAGTTTTCAAGTTTTCTACCCATATACTTCCAACTCCTTTACATACAGGGTAAAGTGTCTCAGAGTACTCCGGTTTAATTCCAGAACCCTTACAACATCCACATTTGACAAGATAGAATTAGGTTTTTGCTCTATTACTACAGTGTTTAACGATTTCCATTTTTTGTGCTCCTCCTACAGGCAATGTCGCTTAACGTTCTGGAGATATGTGAAGTTTCGCCGTAAGGGCAAATTTGGATGAGCGATGGCGAGCCACATATCCACCTGTTAGCAGATCCGAAGAGCGAGCCTGCGATAGCAGGCGAAGAGTTCCGCGCGCCGAAAGTTTTAGCTTTCTCTACTCTTTCTTTCATGCTCTTCAACTACTTTTCTCATAAAGTCTACTGTTTCTTCAACGGAATGATCTGCCATTGCCACATTACACCATCTATGCCCATAGCGTACTAATTTAGGTGTATGAAGTATTTCACTTTCTTTCAACGGATATGTATGAAATAGCTGTAAAGCTTCCGCTTCTCCTTCTTTCCTTTTAGACTTTCTCCAGGGTGGCTGAAAAGTATCTTCTCTTTCTGGTAAAGAAAGATTACCAGGCGGTACATTTAAAGGTTGTAAACATAGAGGACATAAAACAACATCCTTAATTTCCCTTTCGTTTGGAAACTCTGAACCAGGAGCATATTCTCTCTCTTTGAAAGCTTCTTGAACTGCATTAAAAGCATCTTCTACAGATACTCCATAAAAATTATTTACTATTGCTATTCCTAAAACAGCAAAAACTTCGATAGAGTATTCCAATGTAGAATATTCCATCGCAGGAATCACACATGAATTTCTTGTCCAATCCTCATCATTCCATTTTACAAGTTCATCTTTTATTTCATACCATTTATGATATTGTGCACAATATACCTTAGGAAGCTCATGAACATCCTTAGGATACCAAAGTTCTCCATCTATAACAAAGACAAGGGAATGGTCGTCAACGGTTATTTCTTCAACTTCTTTTGCATAATCTGGCGTTTCCATAGCGACTATTAAAGGGTGCCATCTTAGATTACGATTAGAAAATGGTGCCTTATCTGTTCGTCCACGAGTGCATAAAGCGTCTCTTTGTAATTTTCCCCCGGCCCTTCCAAGACCTGCATCTCTACTAAAGTGTACTCTTCCATAATTTTTAATGAAATCCTCTCTTTGTTCAGGTTCAGTTATTAACTCTGCAAGTCTGTTGCTTATTGTACTGCATATCTCAAGTGCCCACCTATCTCTGTCCGTAAGTTCCGTTGCGGAAACTGTTCTTCCTTTTGCTATAATTCACACCTCCTTATTATTTAACAGCATATCCATTTTCTCTTTTGCTTTCATCTTTAATTTTACTATTTCTTCAACTTCTTTGATTATTTTATTTTTTTCTGTATCTTCCTTAGGAATTGGTAAAATAATTTCTTTAAGTCTATTGCCTACAGTGGAGATCGTTGCTTGAACAAAAGTTTTTTCTTTTATTTGTTTTTGAACAATTGGTGTATTGAGGAGATAGAGTAAAAGAAAAGGATGCAATAAATCTGGCTTTAAACAACGAATTCTTCTGATATGACTTTGAATTACAATCTTTTTATCTAATGGGGTAACAATTGCAGTTCTACCTATCAAAAATGTTCCATCAGTTACTAAGAGAATATCCCATTCTTTTATATCTTGTCTGTTTTTGTATTTTTCATAAATTTCCTCTGGAATACACTTTATAGGATCGACTTTGATTTCCCAATTAACAATATCAGAAGTTCTAACAAAAGGAACATTTCCTAGTCCATAAAACTTTGATCCTACTTCATGCCCTCTTTTGATAGATATAATTTTTTGCTTCTCAAGCTCACCAATAGATACTAACTTATATTTACTTTTTTCTAATTTGATAAGTTCTTCTTTCACTTCAGGATCATAATAACTTGGAATGAAGATATTATTTTTTATTTGAGACAGTCTTACAACAAAACCAAATCTATCATTTTTCTTCAATTTCCCAGTAGAAACATACTCTAAATATCTATTTACTATTATTGGTAAGTCATCGTCAATAATTTTATTTCCGTATTCATCTAGAATATACCGACCGTTTTTGTCCATCTTAAATATGGTTTTTCCATTCTTATCATGCCCTACTTTTTCCGCTATTGCCATGAATATTGGATAATCCTTCTCATCATTAGATTCTTTTTTCTCTAAGAAAAGAACGCTTGTTTTGGTATGTGTACTCGGCAAAAATGTTTCTGGTGGAAGGGAAACAATTGCCAAAATTTTTGCCTCATTAAGAATATATTTCCAAATATAACTATCACTTGGATTGCCAAAAATGCCATCAGGTAAAACTATTGCCATCTTACCGCCAGGTTTCAAAAGTTGAAGGCATCTCTCTATAAATAATACTTGAGGAACTTGTTTTGTTATTTTATTAGTTATTTTCCAATCGCCATTTTTATCTTTAATCCATTTGTGTGCTAACTTAAAGTTTTTAAGTATTTTTTTATCCTCTACATGTATTTTAGCTCCGAATGGAGGATTTGTGAGAACTATATTAAAAGAACCATCATTTATTTTATTCTTCATGTCCTCAGGCCAACTTTCAGGATATAGACTATCCGCGCAAAATATGTTTGAATGTCCGTCTCCGACTATGGCCATATAAGCCTTACTAATTTTTACTAAATCTATCTCTTTATCAATACCAAAAATATTTGATGCACCTTTACTTTTTAAATGAGATAATACTTCAATAAGAAAACCACCTGAGCCACATGCGGGATCGATTACTCTATCCCCTGGTTTAGGATTTAGCATTTTTACGCACATCTTTACAACATTTCTAGGCGTAAAAAATTGTCCTTTTTCTCCTCTAAGACCTGGTCCCCAAAATGCCTGAAAGGATTCACTAATTACATCTCTTTCTGTGTTTGTTAAAGTATAATTTTGTAAAAAAGCTACTATGGATTTTATTGATTTGTTATCAAGATATATTTTATCATCTTTGTTAAAAACGTCTGGATACTTCTCTTTTACTTCTTCAAATAATTTTCTTATTTTCTCTCCAACTTCTTTTTCACTTTCGTTTTTATGAGTCTTAAACACACTTCTTTGATTTAGTTCATCATATATCTTACAAAACAGAAGTTTTATCATTTCACTACCAAGTCTTTCTGCACGTGGTATGTTACTATTTGAATATAGAAAATAGTATATCTTCCTGAATATATCCGGAAGATCGAGTGGTATTAATTGTTGTGTAAACAAGTCTAATGTTTTTACTTTTTTCATTTTCCTCATCTCCTTAAATATAGTTTTTTCATATTTTTAAATATTTCTAAGGCGGCGTGCAGAATTTCTGCTAACGGTAAGCGGATTTTCGAAGTGTCCCCGCTAATCATCATCGTTTAGTAATATCTCGACGAGATATAAGTTTGGCGGTGGCATTTGGATGAGCGAGGCGAACCGCATACCCGCTTGTTATATGACTCGAACGAAGTGAGGGCGAGGAGCGAAGCGACGAAGGGTTCCGCCCCAAGATCACGATCTCTAATATTGCTTCACATTTCATTTTTCTCTTTAGTAATGAGACCGCAATAATTTTGATATTTGCAGGAAGTGCAATATTGGGTTTCACTATATTTTCCCCAATTCTCCCAAATATATTCTCCAGGTCGTGGCGAGATATATTCATATTTACCACATAAAATCTTAATAAAATTATATATCCTAGTTTTGTATAATACAGAGTTAAATACTGGTATAATCCCTCTAATTACCACCATCAACATAGTTTCACTATTTCTATTTTCCGGTTTAAGATTGGATGAAGTCAGAAACCTGAAATGGCAGGATATAGATTTCTGACAGAGATATTATTCACATTAAGAAGATTCAGCAAATAGTGAAGAAATCTTCGAAAAAAGCAGAAATAAAGGAAAAAGTAACTCCCATACACTTAGGCACAGTTTTGCTACCCACTTACTTGAAGCTGAAGCAATATAAGATACATCCAACAATTGTTGGGACATAAAAGCCTGAGAACAACTCAGATTTACACGCATGTGGCTAATAAAGATATAAAGAAGCTTGCTAATTTACTTTAAGTTATTGAATCTTTCCTAGTTTTCCACTTTCTTCTAACTTCTTCTTGACTCTCTTTTCCCATTCTTCATCAGTTATAATTTCTCTCTATAAGTAAGTCCACCAAAACCGAGAGCATATCGTCTTCTAACTCTTCCTTAATATCCTCAATCTTCTTCTCTATCATTTTAGCACCAAATATGGAAAAAGCAAAGGAAAGAATCTACTGAAAGACCAAAGAGAATAGTTGTAGATGGTTTGTAGGCTTATGAGAAAAGTTTCAAGAAAGTTTTTTACAGCAGGTATAAGGAGCATAGAGTAGAATTCGTAAGAAAAGCAGGAATAAAAGCAAGAGAAACAAATAATGTCGTCGAAAGATCGCATGGAACCCTAAAGGATAAGTTGAAACCTCTAAGAGGTTTGAAAAGTGAAGAAACAGCTAAAGTTTGGTTAGATGGTTGTTTGTTTACTATAACTTCTTAAGACCTCATTTGAGTTTAAAGGGTAAAACACCTGCTGAAGCTTATGGAATTAATTTGAAAATAGAAAACAGTTGGGAAGATTTGATAAGAGAGGCCACATATTATCAAACTAAGTTGATAGGGTTTGTTTCTAATGGAGCGATGATAGGAACTCAATAATTTTTTATTTTTCATCTCACCAACAATAAGTTAACAGAACCCTTTTTTACTTTCTTTTTTAATTGTTTAACAGTGAAAATATTAAGGTGTAGTTCCTTACAACTTCTATGGAAATCTACGTATTAAGACTCGGACATAGAGTTGGGAGAGATAAGAGGATTTCAACCCATGTGGCTTTAACAGCCAGAGCTTTAGGAGCAAAAGGCATTTACTTTGATGTTTACGATGATTCTGTTTTTGATAGCGTTAAAGATGTTGTTGAGAGGTGGGGAGGAGATTTTTTTATTGAGAAGGTTGAGTGGAGGAGTTTTTTGAAGAAATTTAATGGATTAAAGGTGCATTTAACAATGTATGGGTTGCCATTGATTGAAAAAATTGATGAGATTAGGAAAGCTGATCGAATTTTAGTGGTTGTTGGAGCTGAGAAAGTGCCACCAGAAGTCTATGAGATGTGCGATTCAAACATATCAATAGGAAACCAGCCACACAGCGAAGTTGCGGCTTTAGCGGTGTTTTTAGATAGAGTTTTAGGAAAAACATTTGATTTGAAGTTTAAGAATGCTAAGATAAAGGTTGTTCCATCTGAAAGGGGAAAGAATGTGATTGAATTGTGAGAAGAAAAACAAATTCACTAAGAGACACTAGCCTATCTTCCTTATACGATTGATGTCAAAGCCCTCCAAATTCGTTTCTATTAGCTTTCAAAATTCAACTCCTCATATCTCGGCAACCCCGCCCTTGCTCCAACCTTTTGAATGTTTAAGCCAGCAATCAAATTCCCTAATCTGCCACAATCTTTTAAATCTTTACCACTAAGATATCCAAAGATAAAGCCCGCATTAAACGCATCCCCTGCCCCGGTAGTATCCACAGCATTTACTTCTTCAGCCCTCACAGAAATTTCGTTTTTTCCATCGTAGATATAGCAACCTTTCTTTCCCAGCTTAACAACAACAATTTCAACACCCAATTCAATTGCCATTCTTGCAGCTTTTGTGTATTCTTCGTTAAACAACATCTCGATTTCCATTCTATTTGGCATGAACAAAGTTGTTCTTTTCAGGATGTCCTTTAAATCGTCCAGACCCCTCTCAACGTAAATCATCCCTGGATCAAACGAAACCTTTATGTCCAAGCATTCAACCAGCCTTTTCTGGCTTAAAAAGGAATTCAACCCATTTTTACAGATAAAAGACGTTAGGTGAATTAGTTTGAATTTTGAAACGTAATCTAAATTAACTTCATCAAATCTTATCGTATCGTTAACTCCGGGATCAACTAAAATCGCTCTATGTCCTTGATCATCAACAAAAATCAGGGCATTACCGCTTCTTCCCTCAGCCTTAACAACTCCATTAACGTCAACGTTTTCCCTCTCAAAATCTTTGAGGAGCAGTTCACCTTCACCATCGTTACCAACCTTTCCAATGTAGCCAGTTTTTAACCCTAACCTTGCCAAACCTACAATTGTGTTCGCAGCACTACCACCAGGATGCAATTCAACATCTTTTACAAAACCCTCCTCATCCTCCCTTGGTATCTTATCGACTCTGTATATTTTGTCCAAGTTCAGGGCACCGAAACCAATTACGTCCATGAATCCTCTTCATACCAAATTTTTTATTAGTTTTTTGTATTGTTGCAGGCTAACCAAGCTCACCAACCCGCCCCCTCAACCTTCTCCGCATGTTTAAGGATTTATCTAAGATTTCTTTGTAATCTATTTCGTCTAAATGGTAAATTTTGGTATTGGAGTTTAAGAATAGCTTTTTAATCTCAACTGAATAGTTATCTAATTCTTTCTCAATTTCTTTAAGTTTCTCATAACCACTTCTTATGAACAAATCCACAACTAAAGCCTCACTGATTGCTGAATCGCTGACAATTGCTATATTCGAGTATTTCAACGCATATTCATTTCCGTTGAATGACACAGCTAATCCACCCTGTTTCCTAACCCAGTCAAGCATTTTATAATCGGAAATGCTATCACCAATAGCAATTATCCTATCAACACTAAATTCCTCAACGTATCTTTTCACGATCTCCTTTTTCCTCTCCCCTCCAACAGCCTTTATTTCATCGAGAATTTTGCCTACCCTTTTTTTTCTCAATTCTACCCAAAAGAATTCATCCAAGAAATTAATCAGTTCTTCACCGCTTAGCGAAGTGATTTTGTCAATGGCATTTAGTATCTCCATTCTTTCTCTCTCATCCAACTCGTACTTCTCAAAATCAATCTCCGTTCCATGTAGGTATCCTTTTACGCCGATTAACTCTGCAGTTTTTGATAAGTAGTGTATGTAGCTGGTTGAAATCACCACAGGTTTGTATTTCTGCTGTAAAAACTTCATAGCTTTGCTCGAATCGGGAACAAATCTTGCTACAAGTTCAGCAATCTTTTCCACTTCTTTATTGCTTACTTTAGCGGCAACGAGAAATGGAGCTAATAATTTTAATGTATCTCCAGCCTCATATCCCTCTTTTTTGACTTCATAAGCCAGATAGTCATCGTATCTACTCAACTTTTCAAAAAAAGTGCCGTTGTTAAAAATGGATACAGCCAGCTCATATGCAAAGTCCGTTAAAATCCAAGGCCCCTCCCAATCCGTGAAAAACATACCCTGTTTAACTTTCCAACACAATTTAAATTTTCAGATTGATTTGTTGAGCAAGAAATTAAAGATTGGACTTTTTAATTTTAGCCCTCACATTACTTCTCTCTTCAAACTCAGCTTCAACCTCCAGCCACTTTGGATTTAAAGCATTGTTGATGTCATTAAAGATAGTATTAACGACTCCCTCGTGATGTATCGGCTTTTCTTCAAAACCTTTGAAGTAGCCTTTAAACATTCGTATTCAATAAGCCACTTATCAGGCTTATACCTGATTGTAATCTTTGCCTATCCTCTTCTCCCGTAACAGGGCAAACACATTTGAAGTTTTCATATATAAACTCAGCCTCATGGTCTCCATAAACGTTTGGAATTACTTTGATCTTTCCGAATTCAAAATCTCTTAATGCTTCAATTAACTCGTCCACGTTCTTACACACCTTTTGAGCAAAAAATAAGGACCAAGGCGATCTTACTTTGCTTTCCGCATAAGTTATGACTGGTTTTCCGCTCATTGAAAACCTGTAAGCTTCAATTGCAGAACCGAAGCTTGAGATGTCGGAAATGAGAATGAGTACATCAGCCTCCTCAATTAGCCTCATGTCGGTTTTAACGATTTTCTCACACAACTCCATCTTGTCCCTAAAATCGTCAACGTAACTGTAATCGGCTTTTTCAAACTGGTCTATTACATCGTATCCTTCTTTCATCAAAAACTCCTGCAATTTTTTGATCTTTTCAATCCCACCATATCCAACTGAGCCGCACACGATTACTTTCATTGCCAATAATTGTAGCCCCAAATAAAAAAATTTGATCTTTTTTATCCATCCAAAATCAACCCTTTGTAATCAGATCCTAATCAACTTCAGCCTCAACAATGGTTGGTATGTTGCCAATAAATCCAATGTATTCATCTTTAACGATTATTGCCCCATTAACGTAATTTTTTGCTTTAACCCAAAACTTCTCAAGCGTGTTTTCTATTTCCTTTTGTTTAAAATTCTCCTTGATTTCGTTTGCCAAAGCAGTTGCGAAGGCATCTGCTATGCAACAATCTTTGCTGAATATTGTTACAGCGTCGGCATATCCAAAACTTATCGAATGTCCTATTTTACCGCTTGATGTACAAATACAGATTTTACCACCAATTTTAAAAGCCAAGTTTGTTGGAAATATACCAACTGTTAGTTCGCGATCCGAATTTATTGCTATATCTCCTCCATTATCAACCACAATAAACTCTGCACCGGCTTCAATTGTTTTATCAACTGCATAACCAGCTATTGCTCCAGCAACGCTTGCCATTGGTCCTACTCCAGCAATCTTTGCAGCCTCACACATTCTTTTTACAATTCCATCAGCGTTGCAATCGTAGGGTTCTAATGCTGTTAAAAAAAATGGGTCTTTGGAGATGTGGTTTTCGATCTGCTTCCTAGCTTTAAGTATTGCTTTAATAGCTACTCTGTAATATTCTTCTCGCTCAACCAAGATTGTTACTATTGTTTCTTTATGTCTAAATCTGAACCTCTTGTAGTCTTTCATTTTTCAAACTAAATTGAAATTAAATTATTGGAAGTGACAGGGCTTTCGTTGGGCAAACGTTGACGCAAACACCGCAATGTATACATCTTGAAGTTTCTGCAACTATCTTGTGATCTTCAACCTTGAAAACTTCAACTGGGCAGATGCTTATACAAAGTCCACAATGTACACATTTTTCATCATCCTTAGCAATGGCTTTGTCCAACTCTTGCACTTCAACGCCGTAGCTCTCGAAAACCTCTTCAACTGCCTTAACCTTTGAATCCTCAACCTCAACTATCAACTCACCATGCCTCGCACCAACACTTGCTTTTATTATGTTGATTAAAGTGTTCGTGTCAATTGCAGCCTTAGTTATAATAGGCTGTTTTACAACTTTAGAATCAAATCTCAATAGCAGTAACACTCTTACCACCTCGCAAGTAGCTTGCTCAAATCTTCACTCGTCACCAAACCCAAAACCCTCTTTTTTGCATCGATAACAGGTAAGGCAGAGATGTTATGCGTTTCCATTTTCCTCGCAGCCACTTCTACTGGTTCATCAGGAAAAGTCGTTATCACCTTCCTTGTCATCACATCTTTAACCTTTCCCAGATCCGTCCCCTTAGCCTTTGCAACAGCCTTTGCAACGTCCCATGAAGTAACTATTCCAATCAAAACGTTATTCTTATCTACTACTGGTAGATGGTTGACATTCTTTTGTAAAATTATCTTTGATACCTCATCAATTCCAGTTTCCGGAGATATTGTAATTGCTTTGGTCATCACACTGCTAACAACCCTTATCTCCTTCTGTCTCATCGGCTTGGTTTTGACTTTAATAGGTATTTTATCCACTGCTTGCGTAAGCAAAAATTCTCCTTTCTCAATTTGTTTCTTTAACTCTTCCATTATCTCGTGAGCCATGTAGTAACTTGAGAGGGGTGAAACTCTAACCTCTTCGCCGTTAATCTCAACCTTGCCACTCTTCAACTCCGCATAACTCACTTGTCTTACAACAGGTCTGTCTCTCCTTGCAACTCCGTAGTCCAATATCTCAGTTGTTATCTCTTCATCTCTAACTGCAGTAAACCTTGCCATATCCTCGTTGATGATTGGAATTGGTATGCCAATACCAACAAACATCGTTACTCCATAACCTGGAAAAACTGCTGCTCTCATATATTTGGCATTCATTTCCTTCAGATTCCCCTTAACCATTAGTGTTCCAAATGGTGGTGAGTGTTGTGTGCCCTCTCCAATCACATAACCTTTAGCGCCACAAAGAAATATTCTTGTGCCGACACCAATTGTCCTATATTCGGGATCGTTGTTCAATGGTGAGATTTCGCCCGTGCCAGCAAAAGTAACGTTGCCAAAGTTCGGCAACAACGTACCCATGTATGTCCTCAACAATCTGTCAGACGAATTGGTTGCAGCCTTGTAGCGTTGGTAAGCATTTCTTGGATTTAGCATCACAGCCTGATTTAAATCTTCCAGAGCAACTTCTGTAACAATTTCCTTGCGTGGATAACAATCTGTTCCATAAGCCACAGCTTTCAATTCAACTTCTTTGCCTTTTACCAATTCTTCAATGACGTGAGCGCCACCATACTCCACACCTTTAGTTTCAGAGATTTGAGTTACACCTAAATAAGCATCAACAGCAGCTATACCCGTATAAGCTTCAACATCATTAAGCCAGACCTTTTGCATTTTAATTGGTGGGTCAGAATGACCAAAATTCATGAAAACTCCTGATGAGCACATCGCTCCAAATGTGCCTGTTGTAACAACATCAACTTCTTCAGCAGCTTTTTTTGCTCCTAACTCTTCAACAATGTTTTTCATCTCATCCGCTGTAACAACAACTGCATTACCTTCTCTAATTTTTCTGTTTATTTCCTCAATACTTTTCATGTCGGTCGCTTTACTCACAACTATATAAATATTTTTAATTTTTTTGTTCTCAAATATTACAAATTGTAATTACAAGGCAATTTCAAAATATTCAAGCATTAATTTCTGTCAAAAAATAACACTTAAAATATATCATATGTCTGGTTTTTATTGATTATAGTAATAGAATAGCTTCTGCAGAGAACACAAAACATAACCATCAATAGTTGAACACAACGTAATTGATAGAAGTATATCCGAATTGAATCTCACTCTGCCTCCTCATCCAATATTCCACCAATGAGCTTTAATAAAACAGCTTTTTGGGCATGTAATCTATTTTCAGCCTGATCAAACACAATTGAGTGTTTACCTTCAATGACCTCCTCCGTTATTTCCTCACCCCTGTGTGCTGGTAAGCAGTGCATCACAACAACATCGTCCTTAGCCCTGTCTACAAGCTTCTGTTTAACTTGATAAAGCCTGAAATCCTTTAATCTTTTCTCTCTCTCATCTTCCTGCCCCATCGAAGTCCAAACATCCGTGTATATTACATCAGCCTCAACAACAGCCTTTGTTGGCTTTGATTCAAAAACAAGGTTTGCACCCATGTCTAAAGCCTTTTTTACAATGTTCTCGTTTGGTTCATATCCTTTGGGTGTGGAAACTATAACCTTCATTCCTGTTAGTGCTGAAGATAAAATCATTGAATTGCAAACGTTGTTTCCATCTCCAACCCATGCCAACGTAACGTTGCTCAAATCTCCCTTATATTCTTTAATCGTAAGCAAATCTGCAAGGATTTGGCAGGGATGCTCAAGGTTACTTAAACCGTTTATGACTGGAATTGTTGAATACTTTGCAAATTCTTCGATGGTTGAGTGTTCTCTTACTCTCATCATAACTGCGTGAACGTATCTCGATAAAACTCTGGCTGTATCTTTTATAGGTTCTCCCCTGCCCAACTGCAACTCATTCCAGCCCAAATATAAAGCATGCCCTCCCAAATCTGTCATTGCCACTTCAAAAGATATTCTCGTTCTTGTGGATGGCAACTCAAAAATCATTGCTAAACTCTTGTTTTTCAAATAGTCCGTAGCCCTACCCGTATATCTTTCCTCCTTCAATTTTTCCATGAGTTTCAATAATTCGTTTAGTTCTTCTGCAGTCAAATCTGCAATTGAAATTAGGTGTTTCATATCGCACACCTTCTTTGGCTTAATACATCCATCTAATTAAATTTTTGGTTCTCTCTAATTAATTTGAACGTTTTGTGGGTTGAGCAAAGGGGCAAAGCTTAAAAGATTTTGATTTTAATATCTCAAAATGGACATCGACGAACTTCTGCTAATTCTTGAAAGGTGCAAAACTGGAAAACTGCAAAAAATAGACGATAATCTGTACGTTAATCTAAAAAACAGGATTGTTGAACTTGAAGAAGAAAGAAAAACAGCAGATGACAACGATATAGTGAGGATAGAGGATGAGATAAGGACATTGAAAAGAATCCAGAGGAAAATATTTGAGGCAAGAACGAGTAAGATAGTCAGGGCTGCTTGGGCTGAAGTTTGTGGGGCAAGTGTTTCTGAAGAGTTGGAAAACATGATTGAGAAGGAGAAGGAGCTTTTTAGAAGGCTTGTTGGTGTAATCAGAGAGTTTAAGGAATGGGTGAGCAGAGACGTTAAGAGTGAAGAGGGAGTTAAAGAAGGTAGGGAGAAGGATTACATCCTGATAAGGATGATAGTCGACATCACGGAATTTCAGGCTATAGATGGAAAAACATATAAATTGCGTAAAGGCGACATACTAACGCTTCCCACACTTAACGCTAAAGCCCTAATAAAAGGTGGCGTGGCAGAAGAGATAAGGTGGATTTGAATTAGCATGGATATTAAAATTAAAAGGTGAAAAAGATGAAGTATCCAAAGAAAGTTAGGACATATTGCAGGTATTGTAACAAACACACAATCCATGAAGTTGAGAAGGTGAGCAAGGGTAAGGCAAGCTCTCTAAATTGGATTAACAGACAGAAGAAGAGGAGAGGCAAGGTGGGGAATCTTGGTAAGTTTAGCAAGGTTCCTGGCGGAGACAAGCCAACAAAGAGGGTTAACATAAGGTACAGATGTACAGAATGCAAGAAGGCTGAACATCGCCCAACTTGGAGAGCCAAGAGGTTTGAGTTGATTGAGAGGTGATGGCATGAAAAAGAGCAAGTTTGTTAAGGTCAGATGCCCGGATTGCGAGAACATACAGATAATCTTTGACCACCCTTCAACCGTTGTAAAGTGCCTCGTTTGTGGAAGAACGTTGTCTGAACCAAGGGGCGGGAGAGGAGAGATAAAAGCTGAAATAGTTCAAGTTTTGGAATAGCTTTGTTATTCAACTTACTTTAAATGAAAACCAAAATTATCAGAAGAAAAATAAAAATAGCTGCTGAGATTATTAAAAAAGGTGGGCTTGTAGCATTTCCCACAGAAACTGTTTATGGGTTGGGGGCTGACGCTTTAAACAGAAATGCTGTGAAGAAAATTTTTGAAGTTAAAAGAAGACCCCTTGACAATCCATTGATAGCACACGTCTCATCAATAGATGGTGTTCACGAGATTGCTGAAGTGAATAAAATTGCTGAAAGGTTAATCGAGGCTTTTTTCCCCGGCCCATTAACACTGGTGATGAAGAAGAAACGAATTGTGCCCAAAGAAACTACTGCAAATTTGAATACAATCGCTGTAAGGATGCCCGACCACAAAATTGCATTAAAGCTGATAGAATTATCTGAAACGCCAATAGCTGCGCCGTCAGCAAACTTAGCTGGCAAACCAAGTCCAACAAAGTTTGAACACGTTTTAGAATTGAAAGGCAAGATAGACGCAATAATTGTTGGAAGAACGAACATAGGATTGGAATCAACAGTTGTTGATACAACCGTATATCCTGTTAAAATTTTAAGACCTGGAGCGATAACACCTGAAATGCTGAAAGAATTCGTTGATGTTGAGATTCACAAAGGCAAGGAATCAAAACCGAAATCACCTGGGATGAAGTACAAGCACTATTCACCAGATGCAGAATTGTACGTTTTTGTTGGTGAGGGAGTAAAAAAGAAGATTAAGGAGTTCGCAAATTCTTTGATTGAGAAGGGTTTTAAAGTTGGCTTAGCCGTATCGAATGCAAGAGAATACGAAGAATTTGAGTTTGTTGAGGAGTTGGGAAGTGATTTAAATGATGTAGCTAAAAATTTGTTTTCCGCTTTAATAAACTTGGATAAACAAAACGTGGATTACATAATTGCTGAAGGTGTAGAAAGCGAAGGAATTGGGATTACCATAATGAACAGACTTGAGAAAGCTTCAGGTGGAAATGTTTACAGAATATGATTAATTCCACAAAACCATAAATTTTTTGTTCCGTTTTTCATGAAAGTTAGCTCATGTTGAAAAAATTGTCATTAGCGCTCATCTTTATCTTAGCATTAACCACGATCTCCTCTGCACAGTTTGTAAATGAGAGCAAGGTTGAGATAAAAGCCGTTGCGGTGACAAGTGGTGAATATCCGCGAGGAGTTGTGATTAACATAACTGTAATTGTTACACCGGGAAATGGCAAAGTTTTCGTATCAACAACGCCTTATACTGAAATAGACATGCAGGGAAGTGCACAATTAGCGGCATTAACAGCGTGTGATCTTTTAGGCGTTGACTTCACGAAACACGATTTCTTTTACATAATTGAGGCAAATTCGCCCATCGTTGGAGGGCCATCTGCAGGAGGTGTAATGACGGTAGCAACGATTGCCGCTTTAAAACATCTAACGATCAACAAAACGGTCTTTATGACTGGAATGATATACCCAGATGGTTTTATAGGTCCCGTCGGTGGCATTCCGTACAAACTTGAAGCCGCAGCAAACAATGGAGCAAAGGTGTTCCTCATACCAAAGGGACAGAGGGTCGTAAGTGTTGAGGAGAGAAAAGAAATCAAAAAAGGTCCATTTGTCTTCATAACAACAAACGTCAAGCAAGTAGATTTGGTTAATTACGGAAAAAAGCTTCACGTCAATGTTATCGAAGTTGAAACGATTAACGATGCTCTGAAGTATTATACTGGTTATATCATAAAAAAACCCGTCACACCTTTTAATATAACCAAGTACTCGGACTTGTTAAAAAAACTGGCAATTAAAATGAGGGCTAAAACGATGGAATTGGCGAAGAAAGCTGAGAATGAAAAGGCAAAACAATTCATAGATGAGGCTGAAAAGAGTTTTAAGGAGGGTAATTATTACACAGCAACGAGCAGATACTTCACAGCAAAAATATTTTTGAGATATCAATACTACAAAGATACAATAAGCGATGACAAGGAGTTAGAGGAGGAGTTCAAGGCTGTTGAGGATGAGCTGGAGCAACTAAAGGAATTCTTGAAGAATGAAAAATTGGGTGTGGAATCGTTTCAGCTTTATGGAGCGGCGGAGGAGAGAGTTACATTTGCTGAAGACTATTTAAATTCTGCAAAGACCTCAAACAACTTTGATGATGCTTTGTATTACTTGGCATTCTCAAAAGAAAGAATAGAGAGTGCAAAAGTTTGGTTATCTTTACTCGATACGATAAGGGAAGACGTTCCAATCAAGGAGGAGGACATAAAAAAGAGAGCAGAATTTTATCTGACGCAAGCTCAGTCAATATACGTCTATGCAGATTCAATTAACGGATATCCAAATTTAATTGATGAGGCCGGAAAATCAATTGAACTTGCAAGAAATCAGTTGGAGAATGGATTTTATGCTGGTGCAGCAATCTCTGCAATCGATGCAATAACAAAGGCAAGTCTGTCAATAGAGCTAATTGGAGTAAAAAATCTAGATGAGCTGAATCCAAAAATCGAGTCTGCCAAGAATTCCGCCAAGCTGTCTATTGGAGAGGCTGAAAAAGTGGCTACACCTGTTTTAGCAGTAGCCTACTTCGAATTCGCAAAGACTGCAGACAACAAGGTTGTTCAGCTTTCGTACTACAAACTATCTGAAAGGATTGCGAAGTTGATCTTGACAGTCTCAAAATCGTATCAGGGTAGGGATGTTGTAAAAGTCAAGTATGAATTGCCATACGTACAGCAAACGCAAACCCCTCAAAAATCGAAGATTTCACAGATATTAGAGACACCTGGATTTATTTTGTTGGAAGCTGTTCTGGCAATTGTAATAATTGGCATAACCTACAGAAAGAAGAGGTAACACATCGCCCCTGAGCTCAGAGTGGCTAAAAAATTGACACCAGAATTCGTTAAATAACCTCTGTTTTCCAGAGTTGCTCCCAAAAGGCTGTCAATGTGTATTGCTAAAAAGCTTGATACTAAAATGACCATCACATCTTCCAGTCCAATCAATTTAAGGGCTAAAGCAACAGCCACAACTATCAAACAACCAGCAATTGCCGCCATCTCACCAACTAAAGATATGCCACCACTCACACCCGCATCAACTCTCTCAAAGTTCGTAATCAAGTAAACATTTTCTGCAGTCTTCCCCACTTCACTTGCCATCGTATCTCCTAAGGCTGTTGCCACAGATGCTACGAAAGCTAAAAGAAATACCTCATTGTTGTAGGCTCCAAAGTTCATTGCAAAGAATAGGGCAGCCAAGCTGTTTCCAAAAACGTTGGAGTATCCTCTTGCCCCTCCAGCAGGTTCTGCTACCCCTCTTTCAACTTTAATTTTGTATTTGTACTTCGTAATTGCCGATCCGAACGTGTAAAATGTTAACAAAACGATGAAAAACTTGATGTTTGTGGAAACAATCACAAGCGTTCCAATTAGCGTCGCACTCATTAAACCGCTCTCATCAGCAGCTCCAGCCTTTGTGGCTGCCATACTCAAAATTAGAGACAGAACGAATGCCAATGCCAAATTGGGTATGGAAATATTGAAAGAGTAGATTAGGAAAATTGTATAAGTTGTTGCAGAAGCGAGAATAACGGTAAACCTTTTGTCAACATCGGTATCAACGCTTTCAACCAAAGATGCTGCCAACGCTCCAATCAATGATAAGAAGAACACATTGGCAATGTCAAAGTTTGAGGTAGAGATGGTATAGAAATAGTAAAAAAAAGAGAAACCAAAAATTGTGAAAATAGCAATGTTCCACAAGGCTTTTTTCCTAAACTCGTATGCTAAAACCAAAAAAATGGCAGCGAACACAACCTCTTTTTTTAATCCTACCAGAACGAGTGAGGATAGAATTGTTGATAATACAAGGGTGTTAAAAATTGATGAGGATTCATCGACTGAGTAAAACTTCAACTTAACGTCTTTTAATGCTGAATAAACGATTAACATCATGCAATACAGTGCAATAATTATTCGAACGTTGAATAGGGGTGAGAGTAGGGAAATTGCAGAAATTATGCTTGCGTACAAAGTACTTTGAATACCCCGATGCATTGGCAAGGATTAAGTAGTGCTTATTTTAAAAACTTTGTTAATGCTGAGGAGGTTGTATGCAACAATACTTGAAAAAAACCTGAAAGTGTTACCCAAACACATAATGATTGTTGCAAACGAGGATTTGATTAACAACTTTGAAAAATTTTTGGAGTTTATGGAATGGTGCAGAAAGTTTGATGTTAACGAAATAACCATCTGCTTTCCCGATAATAACGTAGATTATTCAAGGTTTGATTGCTTGAGGGATTTTAAAATCAGAGTTATTAAAAAGGGAGGCGTTTCTGAGAGTTTGAAGGGTGAAAGTGGACGTGACAGCGATAAACACAAGTTAAACCTCATTCTAGGCTACAAGGGCAGGGAGGAGATAGTGGATGCTGTAAAAAAACTTGCGATGTTGGTTGAAGCTGGAAAATTGAAGCCTGAAGAAGTTGATGAAGAAACAATTGAGAAGTATTTGGTTGTTAAATCCCCTCCAGACCTCATAATTAAAGCCGGAGAGGAAATTCCAGAATTTTTAACATGGCAAAGTATTTACAGTGAACTTTACTTTATCGACCTAGACTGGAAATCGTTTAGATACATAGATTTTTTAAGGTGTTTGAGGGATTACCAAAGGAGGGAGAGAAGGTATGGGAGATAACCTTAGTATTGTAAGGAGAATAGCAGACTATCAGTTCGGGAAAGGGGCAGGAAAAACCTTGTTTCCTGAAGATTGCAGGTTTATCTTATCTCCATCCTCGGGCAGAATAAGGCAGATAATGGATGCCAAAGGTGTGAGAATTGCTACAATGAAAGCGGATTCTGGATGGTTTACTTTGGGTATTGAAGGGGCAAAGAGACTGCATAATTTTTTTGATTATCCAAAGTTGAGGGTGGTTGTTTTGAATGAAATATCTATGTTCATTGCTGAAGGTAAAAACGTTTTTGCCAAACACGTTGTTGATGTTGATGAAAAAATTAGGGCGAACGATGAAGTGATAGTTGTGGATGAAGATGACAATCTGCTTGCCACTGGCAAATGTATGCTCTCAGCATTTGAAATGCTTGAGATGAGAAGGGGTGTGGCTGTATCGGTTAGGCAGAGTATAAGCAAGGTGGAAAAATGAAGAGGTTTATTGTTGACAAAAAGAACAACACGTTGATAGTTAAGAAAGATTCGATTGTTGATAAACACATCAGGTTTAATGGCAAAATAGTTGCAGGAATGTACACGAATTTCTGGGGAAACGTAGAGGCTGATGAGGTTTATCTGGGCAAAAACTGTTTTGTAGGAGGATCAATTAAGTGTAAAAAGGTTGTGGTTGGCGCTTACACGAAATTTAACTCGATAGATGCTGAAGAAGTTGTTGTGTTGGGAAGATGTAAAGGGAGTTATATAAAGGGGCACAACGTTCGAATAAGGGAAGGGTCTGTAATTGGTGCAGTTGAGGCGGAGAATTTTTTAATTATTGAAGGCAGTTCAAAGCTAAAAAAGATGTCTGCAAAGAAAATTATTGCCTCAAAACCTTAAATATTTGAAATTTGTTTTACTATTCTCAAATCCAGCCATCATTCAAACAGCAAGGTTTATATAGGGCAATCGTAGAAGGGTATGAAACTTGAACGGAGGAATCGAAATTGGCTGAAATAACTGAAGTTAGAATATATAAATCTAAGAGGGAGGGAGCTGTAAAGGCATATGCGTCTGTTTCCCTCGACAACGAATTTGTTGTCAAGGGAATTAAAGTGTTAGAGGGTGAGAAAGGTTTGTGGGTTAGTATGCCCGGTAGAAAAAACAAGGATGGAACATTCCAAGACATATTCCATCCAGCCAGTAAGGAGGCTCGTGAAAAGATAGTGAATGCTGTTCTAAATGCCTACAAAGAGCAGGAATAAAAATCTAAACTTATAATTGATTTTATTTAATATTTTAAATTAATAATATTTTACATTAACACATTTAAGTAATTTCAAAATTGTAATTTCATTTTCAAAGGAAATTTATTTATATTTAGATTAATAATGTAGAATGGGGGTGATAGCCAAGGTGTGGAGGAGAGAGACAAAAACTTTGCAAAAATTTTATTTTAAAATTTTAATTAAAGAGGTGTAAAACATGTGTATGTATGGCTGTATAAAGTTTGAAAAAACTGAAGATTCGTTAGAATCTGAGCTCCATGAGTTCTTGGAGCTTGTCGAGTAGTCCTTTCCCTTTGGTGTTATGTAAAGTGTTCATTGTTTTCACCAATTAATTCCATGTTGCTCAAACGCTCAGTCTGTCTGTGGATAATCAGAGGTTCTAGCCTCGTTTTAGCGTAAATTTGGGAGAATCTCGTACCTCTCTTTAAAATGTAGTATTCTAAAAAATAACTTTACAAGAACGAAACTTAAACATTTTCAAAAATCGTAAAACAACTTAGGGATTTAAGGGATTTTAAAGAAATTTCCAATTAAATAGCAAAACTTTAAAATCATTCTGTTTAGCAAAATGCATGGACATAGAAACTAGGATTTCGTTGATTACAAGGAATGCAGTGGAAGTTGTGATGGAGGAGGAGTTAAAACAGCTTTTAGAAAGCAAAGATAAGCCCAGAGCTTACGTTGGGTATGAACCGAGTGGAGAAATCCATCTTGGACATATGATGACTGTGAATAAGTTAATAGACTTGCAAAATGCTGGGTTTGAGATTGTTGTGTTGTTGGCAGACATTCACGCTTACTTGAATGAAAAAGGAAGCTTTGAAGAGATAAGGGAGATTGCTGAATACAATAAAAAGGCTTTCATAGCTTTGGGTTTAGATGAAAGTAAAGCAAGATTTGTGTTGGGGAGCGAATTCCAGCTTGACAGAGAATACGTCTTAGACATACACAGAATGGCAAGGATTACTACCGTTAATAGGGCAAGAAGGAGCATGGATGAGGTTAGCAGGAGAAAAGAAGACCCAATGGTATCTCAGATGGTTTATCCATTAATGCAGGCGTTGGATATTGCTCATCTAAAAGTTGATTTGGCTGTTGGTGGGATAGACCAGAGAAAAATCCACATGCTCGCAAGGGAAAATTTGCCGAGGTTGGGTTATCCTTCTCCAATCTGCCTACACACCCCAATTTTGGTTGGGTTAGATGGGGAAAAGATGAGTTCTTCTAAGGGCAACTATATATCTGTCAGGGATGATGAAAAGAACGTTGAAACTAAGATAAGAAAAGCTTTTTGTCCGGCAAAACAAATTGATGACAACCCAATAATTCAAATCGTTCAATATCACATCTTTCCAAGGTTTGATAGGATAGTTGTGGAGAGAGATGAGAAGTTTGGTGGCGACTTAGAATACGAATCTTTTGAAGACTTGGCTAAGGACTTCGTTTCTGGAGAACTACACCCGTTAGACTTGAAAAGGAGTGTAGCAAAGTATTTAAACAATATTCTTGGAGATGTAAGAAAAAGGCTGAGTGTTTAGATGAGCGAGGAGGAAGTTGTTAGGGTAAAGTTGCCAGACAAAGATAAGGGGGAGATGTTTGCGGTAGTTGACTCAATGATGGGTGCTGGGCACATCAAGGTTAAATGTGAGGATGGCAAGGAAAGGTTGGCAAGAATTCCTGGCAAGATGCGAAAGAAAATCTGGATTAGGGAAGGAGATATAGTCATAATCGTTCCATGGCAGTTCCAAGACAATAGAGCTGATGTTGTTTGGAGATTCACAAATCCGCAGGTTGAGTGGTTGGAGAGGAAGGGTTATTTGAAGTTTTAATGTTTGTTTTGCGAAAGTAATGTTAAATTATTAAACTTTATTTAAAAAATCTTTACAAAACCCTTTTAATTGCCCCTATACTTGCATCAACCTCTATTGGGCTTCCACAAATTCTTATAACCGTTTCAGGGTCTTTAAGTAGATGCCCAGTGGTTATACAAACAACTATTTCATCTCCCTCAATCCTACCTTCACCAACAAGCTTAATCAACCCAGCAACGCTAGCAGCAGACGCAGGCTCAACCCCTATACCTTCCTTAGCAGCCAATAGTTTTTGAGCATTCGTTATCTCCTCATCGCTAACCTGCGTTACCAATCCCTTTGACTCGTAAACCGCATTCAAAGCCTTTTTAGCATTTACGGGATTCCCTATTCTTATAGCTGTTGCTATCGTTTCTGGAGTCATGGCTTCAATGTCTTTTTTACCCTCAACAAATGCCTTGTAAATTGGATTTGCTCCCTCAGCTTGCACACCAGTCATTTTTGGTATTGAATCTATTAAACCAAGCTCTTTCAACTCCTTAAATCCTTTAAATATCGCAGAAATGTTGCCAGCATTGCCTACTGGCAAAACAACCCTATCAGGAACGCCGATTTCATCAACGATTTCAAATGCTATCGTCTTCTGCCCCTCCAACCTGAAGGGATTGACAGAGTTTAACAAATAAAACCCCTCTTTTTCGCTTATCTCCCTAACCAATGCCAATGCCTTATCAAAATTGCCTTTAATCCCTATTACCTTTGCACCATGCATTAAAGCCTGGGCAACCTTACCTAAAGCCACCTTTCCAGCTGGGAGCAACACATAAGCGTTTAAATTAGCCTTGGCAGCATACATTGCCATGGATGCTGACGTGTTGCCTGTCGAGGCGCAAGCAACCGCTTTTTTTCCTAATTCTATCGCCTTTGTTACGCCAACAGTCTTTCCCCTATCCTTAAAAGAGCCTGATGGGTTCAAACCTTCATGCTTAATGTAAGCTTTAACACCCAATTGTTTGTTGAGGTATTCAGCGTTGTACAATGGTGTACCGCCCTCTCTCAATGACACGGGCTTTATTCTTACAGGTAATAAACATCCGTACTTCCAAACCCTCAAATTGTCTCCATCAAATTTGAAATCTAAATCAACACTATCTAAATCTATTTTTACTTCCAAAATCCCACCACATTCACAAGTATAGATGTCTTCCCTTTCATACTCTTTATTGCAATCAATACACCTCAATTTGAAGTCCATAATTGGCGTTGTATGGGCAATTTAATAATATTTCTGAACTTTCTGATGTTAGAATTTTTTAATTATTATTTTATTATTTAATTGTTAAATCGAGCATTCTTTTAAGTTGGCGAACAGACTACTGTCAATCTATATTGCAATCAATCCAAGGCAATCTAAGGGAATAATAACTCAAACCATAGACTCAGCAATTTTCACAATTTCTTCTTTGCTGAGCTTTCCAGCTATTGTTACTTCCAAGTTGTTTAAAGAGAATTTCAGTATTCTATTACCGAACATCTCTGTCATTTCTCCTTCAATGTTGTTTATCTTCACTTTTTTGGCGTTTGGCATTGATTGTTTGTTCTTGCTTATGCGTTACCCATAACTTCATCACCCTTCTTGTAGTAGAGTTGAACAAAATCGTTGAAGACCATAGCGTAGTCAAATTTATAGTTTGCCGTGTACTTCGGTATTATTATCGTAAAATTAACTCGCTTTTGGGCTTCATCGATGGTGAGTTTCTCCGGCAGCTTGAATTCCTTCTCAACAACTTTTACACCTTCAGGTGGTTTGAATTCAAAGAGATCATCGCTCAAGTGAGTGTTAAAGCTAATATTTTTGTATTCGACAATGGTTAAGATGCTTTCAAAGGTTACCTCCGTCCTGATGGGATACCAAAACTCCTTGTCTACCCAAATCTTCATCTTCACACCACCATCCTTCGACTCAGCTTCCAAGATGTAGCAATCTTTGTTGTTCAGCTTCTCCTCGCCGAGTAACTTGACTTTGTAGCTTTCAAGGAGATATTCAACGACCTTTCCGTAATCGAACTGCGGTTTTTCGGAGATGTTGAGATTCAATCTCATGGCTTAGTTCTTCTCCCTATCGTAGATCCACATCACTCTGCCGTTTGATACCATCAGAGTTTTTCCGTCATCGCTCCTGTACTTGTTCTTCTTCATCCAGAATTTTGCTTGGTAAATCTCTTCCTTTCTCTCATAATTCGTTACCACAACGAACTCTCCGCTCATGTCTTCCAAAGCTTCGTAGCGCTTCTGCATCTCCTTTGCTATTTGCTCCGCTGAAAGCTGGATGCAGCCTACGAAGAGCAGAGATAAAGATCAAAATGTTCAGAATTTTCTTCATTCAATTACCTACTTTTTTCTTTTAGCTATAAACCAACTAAGAACGGAAAAAGGTATGTAAAACATCGGCGTGAAGATATATGCGAGGCGGTAAAGTTCAAGCGTCCACAAAGCGAAATACTGCACACCGTAGATTTTGCTTGCTGCCATAACACCAACAAGCATTCCGTAAATCAAGCCTATAGGCTGAAATATTGCTCCAGCCCTCTTTCCTGCATCTTCAAGCTCTCCCTCACTCTTAGTCTCTGCCAATTTTACACTTGCTCTTCGGTCGAGATCGAAAGCGAGTGATGTGAGAGTGGCAATAAGAAGACTTAGTGCGAGATTTGCTTTTACCATTGTAAGCCAGCCATAAAGCATTGCAAAGAAAATCAAAGCCACCCTGAAAATCACGAAATTTCTCGTAAAAGTGTATCTATGAGGTAAAAAGTTATAATACCAGTGAATCAGGATGAAAATGTAAAGAGATGTAGCCAAGCTTTTCCGCAAATCCACACCGGACAGATGAGTTGGGGCGAAAATTAAAAGTGCGAAGGAGAAGTCAAGAAGGAACTGCCTAATCGAGTAAACCTTCTTTTCTCCCGGCTCCCTCCTGATGTAGATCGGGTAAGCGATATCAGCTAAAATCGTTAAAATTGTAGCTATTAGAAAACTGCTCAAAAGTGGTAGAACGAGGACGTGGTGGATGCCAAAACTTCCGCAAATTAAGCAGACCAGCGTGAGCATGATCAAAAGTATTCTGTCTCCCTTTTTTACTGGTTTCATCTTTTTGCTTAAAACATGTGCGGAGTCTAAAATTAAAGACATAGTCAAAGCTGCGACGAGACTACTCTCAATCTGTAAAGACAGAAAATAATGAAACACCGCAGTCAAAACCGCCAAACCCGCTACAAAATTTAAAAGAAAAATTAAAAAATCGTTTTTACTCAACACACCACCTCACAGGCTCCAGTGCAACTTGGAGAACATGCATATTTGCTGCAGAAGTAAGAGAGCTCAGGCACCCCCTAATCTTCCAGTTAACGCTGAACATATTCCCGAACATATTCCTGAACAAAATGCACCACAGCCAGCATCACATGGATTGACGTTTCCTGTGCACCAAGAACTACATGCCGCACCGCAAATATCACCCATAGCAATTGAACATACGATATCGCATATTGGGTTTTCTGCAACAACAGCACATAAAATTAAACATATGGTAGCACTCGACATCCCACAAATGAGTCCACATGTAGCTGTGCACCCCTCGCCTTTAATTTGTAGTGTGTAGCTCTCAATTTTTCCATTCTCTATGCGATAAACTACAATTCGCTTTGGCTTTTTCGATGGCCTCAACAGCCCTTACCTTAACAACTCCATTCACCGAAACGTAAATCAGCCTGACTCTCCTTGCTTCGATTTCATCGGTATCACTGCCACTTCAGCTATGCGATTTTGAGTAATGACTTTGCCAACTTTAGCATTCGGTAAGTCGAGGTGTATCCTTTTCTGGCAAACTTATCCACAATGTTTTCCAAGTCCTTGCTTTTCAAAGCCTTAGCCAAAATTGTGCTTTTCTCCAGTCCTTTAGCTTCAACTATCGCGATATTCTCCGATCCGATACACGGGCCACGTTTGTATGTTTCCTGAACTCACATCTTCTTTGCTTACTCTCGCTGGTGTTACTACACTCCCTAACATCATCAAAACCATCAACAATGCTACCAATTTCCTAAGCATCCTATCGACCTCCAGCTACAATATCCAATACATAATTACTATTTAATTTTTTCTCTTTATATTGTCTATTATTACTTACATATTTCTGAATTATTTGGGGTGGTTCAAATATTAAATGAAGTCCAAATTTTTATAGCAGTCCGAATGATTCGGGGTGATATGAATGCAAAGGGTAGTCCGAATTATTCGGAGTGCTCCGAATGTAAAGGAGAAGCCGAATTCAATTTAAGATTCTCCCTCTCCAAACCTTGCTAACGTTCTCCAAGACTTCGAACAGTCTATGATAGGAAATATACAGCCCAGCGGTTCCATAATTTTCGACCATCATAGATAGTGTAAAAATACAGAGAAAATTTAAAAAAGAAGGTAGTTCATCTAAACTAATCATAAGCCATAGCTTTACTGATGCTTAAGAATCCTATTGTTTCCAGAACCGTTGGTTATTAACTTCTCCACAACTATCATAAGAATGGCACCCCAGAAACCGCTCAACAATGCTATAATTAGCAAGTGATAAAAGCTTTGTTCAATCCAATCTGCAAAAATTCCAAAAATCGCTCCATATGAGATTCCCCACATTAACCCCCAAATTAATCTTAGATTTTTCTTATACACGTGTTTAGTCATCCAATGTTTAATACAATTGCAGAGTATTTCAAATTTTCTTTTTTAATAAAATTTAAAATATGAGTTTATAAATGTCTAACAAAGCGTTAGGCTAAACATCATTATTATAATATGCAAACAAATTAAATTTGTTAAAAAATAGTTATAAATTATTTTGAAAAGTTTGATGTTGCCCTCGTTATTTATTGATAATGGACTAAAACTTTAAAATAGAAACGTGCTGGAAATAACCTTCACAACTTCCAGAAAGGTTATTATTTGTTTAGCCAACAAACATCAATGCACCTTACCTTAGACAAATTTTTTCCAGTGATTGAGCAAGAGGAAAATCAAGATTATAGGCTCATTAACGAGATTAAAGATTATCACTCCTCCCTTTTTGATGCTCTAAATGAGGCTTACGAAATTGCAAAAGCTGCGAGGAGTAAAGGATACGACCCATCTTTGGATGTCGAGATTCCAATTGCAAGAAACATGGCTGAGAGGGTTGAAAAGTTGATTGGGTTAAAAGGTTTAGCCAACAGGATTCTTGAGTTGGAGGAAAAGGGGGTAGAAAGGGAGGAGATGTGCTTTAAGATTGCTGGAGAGATTGTTGATGGTAAGTTTGGTGAATTCGATAAAGAAAAATTGATAGATTTGGCAATAAGAACTTCAGTAGCGATTTTGACTGAAGGTGTTGTTGCTGCCCCAATAGAAGGAATTGCTAAGGTTAGGATTGACAAAAACTTTGATGGCAGCCAATTTTTAAGAATCTATTATGCAGGACCAATAAGAAGTGCGGGCGGCACAGCACAAGTTATATCTGTTTTGGTTGGTGATCTTGTTAGAAGAAAACTTGGATTGGACAGGTTTAAACCGACAGAAGAGGAGATTTTGAGGTATATAGAGGAAATCCCGTTGTACAAGAAAGTTGCAAATCTACAATACCTGCCGAGCGATGAGGAGATAAGGTTGATTGTTTCCAACTGCCCAATCTGCATTGATGGAGAACCTACTGAAGATGCTGAAGTTTCTGGCTATCGAAACCTTCCAAGGGTTGAGACGAACAGGGTTAGAGGTGGAATGGCTCTGGTTATTGCTGAAGGAGTCGCTTTGAAAGCTCCGAAGCTCAAAAAGATGGTTGATGAGTTGAAATTAAACGGCTGGGAGTGGTTGGAGAAGTTGATTAAGAAGGGCGTGAAAGAAGATAGGGATGCAAAACCAAAACCTAAAGATAAATACCTATCAGATATAGTTGCAGGAAGACCAGTTTTTAGCCACCCTTCAAGAAAGGGTGGTTTTAGACTGAGATACGGGAGGGCGAGAAACTCCGGCTTTGCAACAGTCGGCATTAACCCAGCTACCATGGTAATTTTGGGCAACTTCATAGCCATAGGCACACAACTTAAGGTTGAGTTACCAGGAAAAGCTGGTGGGGTTGTGCCGGTTACGAGCATCGAAGGTCCGACTGTAAGACTAAAAAATGGCGATGTTGTAAAGATAAACACGATAAAGGATGCGATGAAGTATAAGGATGAGGTTGACAAGGTTTTGGATGTTGGGGAGATTCTAATAAACTATGGGGACTTTTTAGAGAACAACCATCCTTTATTACCATCATCTTACGTCTATGAGTGGTGGATTCAGGAAGTCAAGCACAAGATTCCAAAAGGAGATTACAGAAAGATTGGCGAAGATGAGGCTTTAAAGCTGTGTGACGAGTACAACATTCCATTGCATCCCGATTACACGTATTTGTGGCATGACATAAGTGTTGAGGAGTACAACTATTTGAGAGATTCCATTCCTAAGGCAAAAATTGAAGGCAAGTATGGAAAATCCTTCTTGGTTATTGACTACGATGCAAAGATTAAAGAGATTTTAGAGAAGTTGTTGTTGGAGCATAAAATTAGGGACGGAAAAATTGTTATTGAACGATGGAAAGCTTTTGTTAGGTGTTTAGGCTTAAACTACGATTTAAAGCCAATTTTGCAATGTGATGGAGGGGATGTTTTAGAATTGGTTGTCAAGCTTTCAGGGTTGGATGTTAGGGCTAAAGCGCCTACAAGAATTGGGGCGAGAATGGGGAGACCTGAGAAGGCTAAAGAGAGGAAGATGAGTCCGCCACCACACATTCTATTCCCATTGGGACATGCTGGTGGTAAGACAAGAGACATCAAGAATGCAATAAACCACACATCATCGTATAATGCTGTAAAGGGTGAAATCTTCGTTGAATTGGCAACGAGGATTTGTAAGGAATGTGGTAGGATTAATTTCTGGATTAGATGTGAGTGCGGAGGATTAACTGAGCAAATCTACCAATGTCAGAACTGCAAGAACAAGACCAAAAGCGAGATTTGCAAATGCGGAGGTGAAACAAAGGGCTATCAGAGGAGGAAGGTTAATTTAAAGGTGTTGTATGATAAAGCCTTAGAGAACTTAGGTGAAAGAGATACTTTTGGAACGATTAAGGGCGTCATCGGAATGACATCTAAAAACAAAATCCCCGAAAGGCTTGAAAAGGGGATTTTGAGGGCTAAGCATGGAGTAAGTGTGTTCAAAGACGGAACGATTAGATATGACATGACAGATCTGCCATTGACGCACTTCAAGCCCAAGGAGATAAACGTATCTGTTGAAAAACTCAAAGAGTTGGGATACAGTGTTGATTACAAGGGAAACGAGCTTAAAAATGAGAATCAGATCGTTGAGCTGAAATGCCAAGACATAATCCTGTCAAAGAGTGCTGCCGAGTACTTGGTTAGAGTTGCGAATTTCATTGATGATTTGCTTGTAAAACTCTATGGTCTAAAGCCCTTTTACAATGCTGAAAAACCTGAGGATTTGATTGGGCATTTGGTTATTGGCTTAGCCCCCCACACATCAGCAGGAGTTTTAGGTAGAATTATTGGATATACAGACGTTTTGGCTGGCTACGCTCATCCATACTTCCATGCTGCCAAGAGAAGGAATTGTGATGGAGATGAAGACTGTGTAATGTTACTCCTAGATGGGTTAATAAACTTCTCAAAGTCGTTCCTTCCAGATAAGAGAGGAGGGCACATGGATGCTCCTTTAGTTTTGACGGCAATCATCGACCCCAAGGAAGTTGACAGTGAAGTTCACAACATGGATGTTGTTGAGAGTTACCCAGTCGAATTTTATGAGGCAACGCTGAGCTACGCCGATCCCAAGGAATTGACGCATCTGATAGAGAGGGTTGAAGACAGGTTGCAAGGCGATTTTAAGTATTGTAATCTCAAATTCACCCACGATACGGAAGATATAGGCTTGGGTGTTAAGGAGTCAGCCTACAAGTCTTTATCTAAGATGCAAGACAAGGTTAAAGCCCAGATGGAGGTTGCCGAGAAAACAATAGCTGTTGACGAGCACGATGTGGCTGAAAGAGTCATCAACACTCACTTCTTGCCAGACATCATTGGGAATTTGAGGGCATTCTCAAGGCAGGAGTTTAGGTGTGTTAAGTGCAATGAGAAGTATAGACGAATTCCTTTAGCTGGGAAGTGCATTAAGTGTGGTGGAAATTTAACTTTAACAGTTCATGGAGGCTCGATTAAGAAGTACTTGGAAATTTCAAAGTATCTGATTGAGAAATACAACGTATCCGAATACACTAAACAGAGGCTTATGCTAATTGATTTGGAGATTAAATCGTTGTTTGAGAATGAGGTAAAGAGGCAGGTTAAGATAATGGACTTCTTTGGTTAATTTATTTTGTCTTTATTCCTCTCACATATTAAAAAATAAAAAAGTTATGATTACACTTCTTGCGTAAGTTCGACACAGTACTTTTGCACTGCCTCCTCCTCAACCGGCTTGGTTATCAGCGATACGATGATAAACAGTAGGAAGCCTACTGGAATTGCCCAGACTTGGTGGGGAGTTATTAATGCTTTTGGATTACCAAAGATTACGTCGTTGAGGAAGAAGAAGGCATGGTGTCCAAGAACGAGCTTTGCTTTCAGCCATGCATAAAGGTGCAGCACTGTCATGACGATTGCAGTCGTCCACATCGCAGCTCTTGTTGCTCTCTTCCACCAGAGACCAAGCACCAGTCCCGGACCAAGAGCGGAAATTATGACAACGAATGCCCAACCTGAGAGGTCAAGAACTAAGCCGGGTGGGTTGATGGCAATCACAAGTCCAACGAGAAGGAATATGACCGATACTATCCTTGCCAGCAACACGGGGTTCTCCTTTGCAAACTTGCTCTTCAGCATCATGTCTCCCCAGTCCCTTGTCATTAGAACGTTGACAACCATGACCCAGCCAGCAGCAGTTGACATAGCTATAGCCAGACCGCCAGCACAGAGTATGCCGAGAACCCAAGGATTCTGTAGAGCTTCAACCGCTGCAATCATCGAATAGTCTGTCCAGACTCCAACTCCGTACTGTCCCATGTAGTTCTTCAGTATCGCAACAGCATTGGCTCCTTCTCCACCCATTGGGCCGGTTTCAATCATCAGCTTTGAAGCTGCACCGATAACCTCCAGTGCCATGTAGAATATACCGGCTGCAAGCGTACACCAGAAAATGCTCCTCCTCGCAGTCTTGATGTCCATGGTTGTGAAGAATCTAACAACTGTATAGGGCATCGTCGCAAAGCCATAATGCCAGACGAAGAACCATCCTATGACAGCTATCCATGTTCCGCTGAGCAGATGGGGCGCTTCAGGATCACTGGGAGTGTTCCAGAATTTAGGATTGTTTGCAGCAACTGCTGCATAAAATCCGTCAATACCTCCAAGCTTTACAAGGATGGCAATTGCAGCAATCACAGCTGCAACCGTCATCAGGAAGGCCTGGAAGGCTGCATTCCAGCTTGTTGCGATCATCCCTCCCCAGACAACGTAAAGCATAACTATAATCGTTCCAACGACAATTCCAACAATATACGGCACCTTTGCAATAGCTAGGAGGAAGAGGGCCATACCAACGATTGAGAGGGTGATGTAAAGCACTGCACCAATGACGGTAACTATACCAACAATCCATCTCAGCCTTTCATCGTTGTATCTGTCTGCATAGTAATCAGCGAAGCTTGTTGGAGCGTACTTTCTCAGCGCTGATGCTGTCAAAAGTGTTGCAATTGGCATTCCTGCGATGATGGCTGCCATCGCCCACCAGAAAGGATAACCGATAATGAAGACGTATGCCGGCAGTCCGAGCATTGATGCCGGGCTGAGATAAGTTGATTCCAGAGCAAGACCGTTCACAACAGCGCCAACCTGCCTTCCTGCAACGTAGTAGTCAGTGGCACTCTTCAATCTCTGCCTCGAATAGTACCCGATTACGATTATGGCCAGAAAGTAAAGCACTGTTATTCCTATAACTGGAGCTTCTACCGTCGCCATCAGGCACCACCTCTCGCCTCTTCAGCCTTCTCCGGGAAGTAGAAGTAGAGTATAGACATCACCAGCGGTATCACAAACGACCCCAAGAACGCTGCATACCAGAACGGCAGTCCAACTACGTGGTTAATCCCTGAAGTCGCTTCTGCAATCCAGCAAAGCGCTGTAAAGCCATAGTATAATATCGCTCCTACCCAAAACACCTTCGGAGGCCAAGGCATCTCATCACCAATCTTAGCTATAAATAATTAACAATTTAAATTTTTCTATTTTAAGTGGTATTGTAGGTGTTATTGTAAATTATAGGGTAAAGAACATTAATCCAATTCTAAAATATAAAATCACATCTCGAAAGTTTGCAGCTACTCAAAATACCCAAAATTCTGTCAACCGAATTGATTCCGTACTTTAAAAGTTTTAAAAGCTGGATTTGAAATATTTGAGCTGTAAAGAAAGCATCAGCCAAGGCGTTGTGCCTGTATGTTGCCTTCAATCCATAATTTTTGATTAAAGCATCCAGAGTTAAATCTTCGTTTGTCTTTCTTTCTCCCAATCTTTCCCCCAACCATTTTTCAAGCAAAGCTATATCGATAGTTTGCCTTTCAAACTTTATTCCAGCCTTTTTGAAGTATTTTTTTAGGAATGCTACGTCTATTTCAACTGCATGCCCCACAACAATTCCCTTCAATCTGGTTAAAATCTCTTCCGAAATTTCTTCAAATGTGGGGGCATCATTTAAATCGTGTTGACTTATTCCATGGTACTTCATAGCCTTTATCTCGTACTTCTCGGGCTTGATTAGCGTGTAATACGAGTTGTTGACGAGTATTTTCATCCCCTTCATCGGAACACAGGCAAATGCGATTATCTTGTCTTTTCTCAAGTCCAAACCTGTCGTTTCCAAGTCTATAACGCAAAATTCAGCATCTCTGACGTTCATCTACAATCCCCTCTCAACAGCATATTTGTTTTTCAGGAGTTTCTGAAAGGATGAAACGATCTTCAAAGACTCCTTCAATACAAGCAGATCGAGTTTATCCAACTCTTTTACACTTATAATGTTATCTCCTCCTCCCCTCATTACGATGGCTTTAGACTGGTGCTTAAGCCTTAAATCCTGAATAAATTCATAACTCTCAAGTAAACTACTACTCACCTCCCTGCTTAACACATCCAGCTCCACCAACTCAGCTATTCTCTCCTTAGTGCTTGTAAACTCTAGAATCTTATTGTCTAAGGCTAAAACCCTGACACCGTTTGCAATGGGGTAGATTCCATACTTTTTTAAATCAATACCCCTACCAAGGTGTTTTATCCCAAAAATTCCGATTGGAGGTTCAATTATTGTTGCATCTAAAGCGAGAAATCGTATGGCTTGATTTGTCACGTTTTCCTCAACAAATTCCAACAGTTCGTTGTAAAGCTTAGTATCTCCATAAATTGGTCGCATATCCAAAAAAACGGATAAATACCTGATGTGGTCTGGGATTGGTTCATTGAACCACTTCTTGAAGTAATTCTTCCAACTCTCAATATCAACATTCCAGCGCTCATTGGATGCCATGTAATTTGCTGGGCATTTGGGAATGCCAATCTCTGCGAGAGCGTTGTTTACAGCCATTGCAAAATCCAGCAAGTTTTCCCCTTCATGGACTATTGCGTTGTCTTGATCAGTAGCAATTATCTGCTCCCTTCTTCCTGAACTACCCATGTGGATCCAAACAAAGTTTTTAGCGTTGTACTCTTTGCTTACAATTTCAATAGTTTTGGTAACAATTGCATCGTGCACAGAGGTGATCATTCTCGACAAATCGTAGAAGTGTAAACCCTTTAAAGCCATTTTTGCAACTGCAACATTCATTTTTTCAAAGACTATCTTCAATTCTTCTATTGTTGTGGCTTTAATCGATTTTCTGTACAACGCCAAGACGGAAGACGAGGGTTCAAGCTGGGAAAGAATGTCTTTGCTTGTTATAACTCCACAAACTCTTCCATCGTTTGTGATGATTAAATGGTCAATTCCATGGTCTATCATCGTTGTGTAAGCATCAAACAACGGTTTTTTTGCATCAATTGAAATTGGCGGGGATGACATGAAGCCTTCAATCGATTTAGATTTGTTTCCATACAGCACAACTCTCCTTAAATCGTTATCTGTAAATATTCCCAACGGTTTTTGTTCTCCATCCACAACAACTATCGAACCAACTTTGTTCTCCTCCATTTTTTTTACATCATCCTCAACACTCGAATCGATTCCGCAAACAACGGGTTTTTTTGATACAACCTTTTCAACTTCAGTGAGGAAGGTTGTTTCTTCAAAAATTTCCCTTTCTCTTGCCAGATTCGTGAAGGAGCGGAATCTTTTGCTAACAAACGTCAAGAAGAATGAGGAAAATTTTGGATTTTTATCAAAGACCTCCCTAAACTTGTTTTTGTCAATTACATAACAAACGGTATCTTCTATGGCTCTTGCTGTTAACGTCGTTCTCGTATTGTAAATGGATGAGATTACACCAACAAGTTCTCCCCTTGAAACGTAATCTATTAACTCTTCCCCCTCAAAAAGACCGATTAAACCTGAAAAAACCAGATAAACGTGTTCTAATTTCCTACCTTCCTTAAAGATTACGCTGTTTTTAGGATAAACTTCAACCTCCAGCCCAGATAGAATCCTGTCTATTTCATCTTCACTCAAAAAAGAGAAGGGTTTAATCTTTCTTAAGAACTCTTTTGGGGGAATCATGTCATAATTGCCTCGCTATAACGAATTTCATGATTTCGGATGTTCCTTCAGCAATATCCAAGATTTTGGCATCTCTGTAAGCCCTATCTACTGGACTGTTCCTCAAAACACCATGCCCGCCGTAAATTTCAACAGCCACATCTGCTGCTTTCTTTGCAACCTTTGCGATGAACAGTTTGCATTTAGCTCCCAAAACAGTTGCATCCTCTCTGTTTGCAACATCTGCAGAATAGTAGATTAGTCTTTTAGCTGCTTCAATTTCTGTAGCAACATCAGCCAGCATGAACTGTAAACCTTGAAAGTCAAATATTTTTTTGCCAAACGCCTCTCTGGTTTTTGCATACTTTACAGCCAGTTCTAAGCATCTCTCAGCAAACCCCAATCCCATCGCAGCAAATGGTATTCTGTTTGGCGATAAGGTTGCTAAAGCTACTTTCATCCCCTTTCCTTCCTTGCCCAGAATGTTGTCCTCGGAAACTTCAACATCCTTAAACCCAACACTTGCCAAACCGCTCCCCCTCATCCCCGATGGCTCAAGTTTTTTGATCTCCAATCCTTTTGCCTTATCTTTTTCAACTACAAAAGCTGTTATGCCGTTTTCTGTCTTTGCAAGAGTTATAAACATGCTGCCAAAAACAGCATTGGTTATCAAGGTCTTTCTTCCGTTAAGTATGAAGTTATCTCCATCCTTCTCAGCTTTTAACTCCAAAGCAGCAACATCGCTTCCACCTTTTGGTTCTGTAATAGCCAATGTTCCAACCTCTTTGGTTGTTAACCGCTTTAGAAAATTCTCCTTTTGTTCCTCACTCCCAAACATCCTCAAAGCATCGACTGCCATATGATGTACAACTACACTGTGGGCAAAGCCACCACTTGCTTTGCCCAACTCTTCTGCAAGCATGCACAACTCTACATAACCCTTGCCTAGCCCACCATAAGTTTCATCAGCATTAACGCCCATGAGCTTCTTTTGGAAAGCCAAGTTTAGCAACTCTAAATCCATCTCGTTTTCAGAATCAATCTTCGAAGCTTTTTTTGAAACCTCATCAGCCAATTCTCTAATCTCCTCCATCATTAAACCACCGATTATTGTTGGTGTTTAATAAGTATAATTCTTTTGTTGTTTTTTAAAGCAATACAAAAAACAAAAATTAATCACCTTTCAACTTCTTTATAATTTCCTTGTATAACCTACCTTGCAATCCATGGAATCTTGAAAAACCTTCAGCAAATTTCTGATCAACCGTTGTTGTGTCAAAGGATGTCAACTCCTCAACGTACAACGAATAGTCAGAATACCTTGCTACAGGCAAAACACTACCCTTGAACAACCGAACCTTAACCCATCCAGTCACTCTTTCCTGAGTTTTGTCAATGAACGCATTTAGTGCATCGAAGATAGGATCGTTGATCAATCCATAATAAACGACTTCAGCCCACTCCTCCTCAACAAACTTTTTGAACTTAAGCTCTCTCCTGCTTAAAACAAGCTTTTCCAAATCCCTATGAGCAGTGATTAGTATTGTTGCTGCTGGGTGTTCATAGTTCTCCCTTGCCTTCAACCCTAAAACCCTGTCTTCCATCATGTCTGTTCTTCCAACCCCATGTTTGCCTCCAATCTCGTTTAGGGTTTTGATTAACTCAAATCCGTCCATCCTTTCGTCATTAATTGCAACAGGTATGCCTTTCTCAAAATCGATTTTCAAAATTTCAGGCTCATCCTTACCATCAACAGTCCATTTATAAATGTCATTCGGAGGAATGTAAGATGGGTCTTCAAGCTTACCGCCCTCTACGCTCCTACTCCACAGATTTTCATCAATGCTGTATGGCTTCTCCTTTGTAACTCCAACATCAATACCGTGCTGTTTGGCATATTCAATCTCCCATTCTCTAGTCAAATTAAGCTCCCTCATTGGAGCGATAACCCTAAAACCGTACTGGTAGAATATATTTTCGAACCTCAACTGATCATTTCCCTTCCCCGTACATCCGTGGGCAATTGCATCGGCTTTTTCCGCCTTAGCAACCTCAACAATCTTTTCAGCTATTACAGGGCGAGCAATTGATGTGCCTAAGACGTAACCCTCATAATCCCCATTAGCCTTTATGAGCTTGAACAACATCTCGACATACTCTTTTCTCGCATTAACCGTGAAATGCTTATCTGCATACTTCTTTCCCCTCTCTTCAGCCCTCTTCACATCATCTTCAGGCTGTCCGATATCAACCGTTACAGTTACAACCTCGTCAAAACCGTACTTTTCTTTGAGTAAAGGGATGCAGACAGACGTATCCAATCCGCCTGAGTAGGATAAAACGACCTTCATACTTGAAATTGTAACATTAGCTTAAAAATTTAGTGGTTTTTTTCTATTTGGTTTTATCTGATTGTGGACAACTCAGTCTTAATGATTTCAAAAGCCTGTTTTATTGCGTAGATATCTTCACCTCTAATCCCAAAAAGAACTGGGTCGGGAGAGTTAGGAATGCAAACAACCTCTTTGTTGTGCCAGTCAACGGTG
>QMZC01000001.1 GCA_003662995.1 Archaeoglobales archaeon | reverse complement strand
TTATTTCCAGAGGTACTTTGTTTCTCTCGAAGATTTTTAGCTCTTCTACAATTTCCTTTACTTTTAGCATAATAATGCATGATTTTAAGTATCTATAGTTTTATACTAATGTGGACATGTCCGTTTGGAATTAAATCGTTCATCTTGCCCGTAAACAAAACTCCTCCGAAGGTTACACCCATGGCTTGAGATAGTGAGTTGAATGTCTGAATAGTCCCACTCGCTATCCCAGCCTTCCTTTGTGGAATAGCCGTCATCGTGACGTTCATCGCTACGGGCATCACCAAAGCCATGCCCACACCAAGCACGAAAAAAATTGGTGCAAGCTCCCAAAACTTTATGTCTACATCTAAGTCATTCAAAAGGTGCAACCCTACTGAGAAAACGATTGGGCCTATGCACATCATTATTTTTGGATTTAGCCTGTCACTTAACCTTCCAGCTACTGGAGCTAAAATTGTGATCGCAATAGGAATAGCTAAAAGCCAGTAACCAGATTCTTCAGCTGACAAACCTTTAATACCTTGCAGAAAGAATGGTAGTAAAAACAGTGTTGCAGCCAGTCCCATCATCATAATAAAGAGAGCAAGAATTCCAACAAAGAAATTTCTAATTCTAAACAGGCTGAAATCCAGTAGAGGATACTCATAAGTTATCTCTCTAGCAATAAATGCTACAAGGTATGAAAAAGCAATCAAAAACGAAGCTATTGTTTTTTCAGAATCCCAACCCCAGTCCTGCCCCTTTATTATTCCAAGTGTAAAGAATCCCAGTCCAATGGCTAAAAGTCCCAGACCCATTACATCTATTGGCTCCTTAACCTTCTCACCAAGTGGTGGTAGTAGTAAAAACGCAAGCGTTATACCAATAACTCCAACTGGAATGTTTATGTAAAAGACCCAGTGCCAGCTTAGATGCGTCGTGAGCCACCCACCCAGAATTGGACCCAAGCTGAAAGCTGAAGCTACTAATATTGCCTGAACACCCATAGCCGCTCCTCTCTTTCCTGGGGGAAATAGCTCCGTTATCAGAGCCATGCTGTTTCCCATCACTATTGCCCCGCCTACGGCTTGAATAATCCTGAAGATTATGAAAACGGTTATATTCCACGATTCAGCGCAAAGATAACTCCCGAAAGCAAATATAGCCATTCCCGTAGAGTAAAGCAAATCTCTCCTCACCATATCTCCAATTCTGCCAAAAGCGATTAGTAGAACTACAAGTGTTATTAAGTAGGCATTTAATAGCCACTGAACATCGGTAGCTTTTGCATTGAAATCCTGCATTATGCTCGGTAAAGCAATGTTGAGTATACTCGCATCAAGCACAGCCATGAACACTCCGATTGCTACAAGAATTAAAGAAAGCCAAGGATTATTCTTCACACCCAACCCTCCTTGCAAATTTACCGACCATAGCCAAGCCCATCGAGAGGGTTAAAAAAGACATGATCAGCGAAAAAGTAAACAGCCTACCCATGTCTATTGGTTTTTAGAAAACTTTAAAAAATTGTTGTCACTATAGTTGGTTACATGTCAGATGCTGTGGAAGTGCTTCAGGACCTTGGATTGAGTTTGTATGAAGCTAAGGCTTACGTAACACTCCTTGCTTTAACTGAAGCCACCGCTGGAGAAGTGAGCGATTCTGCAAAGATTCCAAGAACAAAAATCTACGATGTTCTGAAGAGACTTGAGGAAAAAGGATTCATTGAAGTCCAACCAGGAAATCCGATGCTTTTTAGAGCAGTTGAGCCGGTGGAAATTATAGGGGAGTTGCAGAAGAACCTTATTAAAAAAGCACAGGAATGTATAGTGGCTCTTGAGAAGACGAGGGTTGAGAGAAAGAAAGAAATTCCGCTGATATGGATTGCTCGTGGGAAGTGGTCTGCCGAAAGGAGGTTGAGAGAACTTGTAAGTTCGGTAAATGAAGTTTCATTCATTTTTTTCGATTATGAGTTTGCGAAAATTATGAAAGACT
Source organism: Archaeoglobales archaeon (assembly GCA_003662995.1). GTDB lineage: Archaea > Halobacteriota > Archaeoglobi > Archaeoglobales > Archaeoglobaceae > B5-G16. The sequence continues at coordinate 66,518 of QMZC01000001.1, read as the reverse complement.
TGAAGTTGGGAAGGGCTTTGTTTTTTGGAGAAAAGGTTCCAACTAACCTCAACTTTAGAATTGTTGATGAAAAGAGAATGTCAGAAAAAGAGTTTTTTAGTAGATTTTTGGAAATTATCAAAGGAGTTGATTTTGAAGGGGTTAAGTTAAAGCCATCTGTTCTCGCAATTTCAGACAGAGAAGGTGTGCTGGTGGTGAAAGAGAATGGAGAGTATCTAGCAATTGTGATAAAATTCCCCCTAATCGTTCTGCTTCAGAGGGGGATATTTGAGGCTTTATGGAATGAGTTTAGCTATTAAAAATTTTATTTCTAAAACCTAAGTTCGTGTCTTACGATGAACGTGTTAATGTCGTATCCAAAATTAACCCTTCAGTTTTTCAATGATTTCCTCTGGCTTTGTTATTTCGCCGTCAGCTAACTCAATCTCTGCCTTAAATCTCTTAAAACCATCAAAGCTTGTTAGATAGCTTGCATAAATTCCGTTTGGAATCAAAATTCCTTTTTCATGAGCAATATCGGAAATCTTAACCTTTAAATTTACTGACCTGCCCTTTGATGTGATTTTTATCACATCGTTCTCCTTAAATCCATTGACTTTAGCAAATTCTTCCTGCATGAAAGCTATTGCCACATTCTCCAAATACTCCTTACTCGATTTGTTGTCTGGAATGAATGCATTTCTTGCAACAACAACATCCACCTCAACCTTCAAAAATTTTGTAAAACGCATCATGCTACCACTTCCTTCAACCTTTCCAACACATAAACGTCGTTAATTTCTCTCTCAAACAAGCTGTTAACCTTAACTCTGACTCCATCACTCCTAATCATTGTCCCTCCTTGTTCTACTCCCGAAATTGCCGAAGGTATTACAACTTTCGCAATCTGTGTTGTGAATGATTTTCTTGGGTCAACAACGATTGTGTTTATTTTAGCCAGCTTTTTTGAAATCTCAAACGGCAGTGAATTTACTGGGTCTGAGCCTATGATTAAGGTGGTATCAACTTTGTCGTTCTTCAACAACTCAAAGAATGCGTAGTCCAACGAAGATTCTCCATCTTTAAAGCTGTACTTATTGACGAATCCTGTTTTTTCAAACAACACCTCATTAAATCCACGCATGTTCGCATGACAGCCAGCAGGAATGAAATAAACCTTTGCAACTTCATTCATCTTGTTTATCATCTCTTTAAACTTCTCGTAGTTGCCCTTCAATCCATACCTTAACCCCAAACCGCCCATTATAACGTTGAAATCAGCTTTCTGCATTTCTCTAATTACCCTAACAGCATCATCCGCATACTTTTCTGGCATCTGCTTGTCAATAACTTTAATGAAGGCATCGACAAGCTTTAAATCATCATCAACCTGAATAAACCTAGCATTCTTTGCTACAAGCATTGCTGTATGGCTTTTTCTTATATCGGCAACCACCAAGTATCTATCTTCTTCATAACCCCTCTGCCTTTTCTTACCCCTCGGATAGTAAGTATATCTCGACATGTGCCTTGGTAAGCTGTTGTGGGGGTCAACACCCCAGTAAAATATGACGTATGCATAGTCTTTAACATCATCAAACGTAGCTGTTGGCAACTCCTTTTTCAACACCATCTCAACGAAATCACCCAAACAGTAAGATGAACTGTTGTCGATATAAGCTTCTTTACCCTCGGCAAGCTCTATTGCAACTTTTTGAGCTTCAATGGGAATCGTATCCATTCCGTATATTGCGAGACTTTTAGACTTCTCTATCAACTCTTGAGCTTTTTTAATTGCCTCCTCAAACTCAACTTTTCTGCCTTCGATTGCTGGTTCAGCCCTGTTTTCCTTGTATTCCAAAAATATGTTTGAACCCCTCCTACATGCAGTCTTCACAGTTTTTGCATTCTCACCATCTAAGTCAATCTCAATGTCATCACACAAACATGAACAACCCGCACATGTGTAATACTCAGTATTACCAGACATATTATCCCTCCAGAAAACTTATGGCATCTGTCGGACAATTTTCCCTACAAACAACACACAAAACCCTGTTCTTTCCGTATCTCCTGCACATGTCCATGTCCAATACATGAACCACACCATTCTCTACTTTCAAAATCAGCTTGTCTGTTTTGGGGGCTAAACCAGACCCGCAACCGTAAGGATCTTTTTCAACGTGAACAGGGCAAACAACAACACAATTGCCGCATCCAACACACAGCTCCTCTTTAACAATCAACCCCGTTTCAGTCGCTTCTTCCAACGGTTTTAAATACTCGATAAGTTTTTCTCTTTGCCTCGCATACTTTTCCTCCTCAAACAATGGTGTGCATTCTTCAAGTTTTCTTTCCCTATTGACGAGTTTGAACGCGAAACTCATACAGGTTTGCTCCCCACACTTCTTGCAGTTTGTTTTTGGTAAAAGCTTGTAAATCTCCATCGGAGTTATAGCCATAATAGGTAATAACCTATCTACACAATTAAAACTTTCGAAGTTTTGTTATAAAAAATAAAGACTGGATGTGTTAAACCAATCAAATTAAAGGCTCTTTAACCACGGATAAAGCTCGGCTATTCTCTCCTGAGCCTTTTTAACCTCCTCGCTCGGATATTCGTAAGCCACCATCTTTCCGCCTAAGTAGTCTTCGTAAGCCTTCATGTCAAAGTGTCCGTGTCCACACAACACGAATAATAACGTTTTCTCCTCCCCTGTCCTTCTACACTCTATTGCCTCATCTATTACAGCCTTAATTGCATGTGATGGTTCTGGAGCAGGCAAATGCCCTTCTGCCTTTGTAAACATCGATGCCGCCTCAAAAACCTCAAGTTGGTTATAGGCTTTAGCTTTAACAATACCTTCATTAGCAAGCAAACATAGAGTTGGAGCCATTCCATGATATCTCAAACCGCCAGCGTGAATTGGAGGAGGCATAAAATCGTGGCCAAGGGTGTACATTTTCAACAACGGCGTCATCCTTGCAGAATCTCCATGATCGTACATATACGCTCCCTTGGTAACACTTGGGCATGCTGAGGGTTCAACAGCAACAAACTCAACATCTTTTGGAGCCTTCTTAGTCACTACGTCATAGTAAAAGGGCCAAAACAAGCCTGAAAAACTGCTTCCACCACCGATACATCCAATAACCTTGTCAGGGTAATCATCAACCTTCTCCAACTGCCTCTTAGCCTCAAGCCCTATAACCGTTTGATGCAGTAAAACATGGTTCAAAACACTGCCTAATGTATATTTCGTACTTTCATGGGTTACAGCATCCTCTATCGCCTCACTTATCGCTATTCCCAAGCTTCCCGGATTGTCAGGATCTTTAGCCAATATCTCAGACCCAAACTTCGTGTTGTTGCTCGGACTTGGATAAACCTTAGCCCCCCACATCTGCATTAGCGTTTTCCTAAACGGTTTTTGGTCGTAGCTAACCCTAACCATGTAAACCGTAATGTTTATCCCGAACATCGCTCCAGAAAAAGCTAAAGCTGAACCCCATTGTCCTGCCCCCGTCTCAGTTGTTAAATTTTCTATTCCTTCAACCATGTTATAGTAAGCTTGTGCAACAGCTGTGTTCGGTTTATGACTGCCTGCAGGACTCACTGATTCGAACTTGTAATAGATTTTAGCAGGGGTTTTTAGTATCTTTTCCAATCCAACAGCCCTAAACAAGGGTGTTGGTCTCCAGAGCGTGTAGATGTCTTTTACTTCATCGGGAATCTTTATCCATCTCTCACCACTCATCTCCTGTCTCACAAGCTCCTTTGCGAATATTTGCATCAAATCTTCTGGCTTCGCTGGCTCTTGTGTTGCAGGATTGATTGGTGGTGGCAGAGGTTTTGGCAAGTCAGGCAGTATGTTATACCATTTGTCCGGCATTTCGTCCTCTTCCAACAAAATCTTTCTATGCATAACTGGTAGGATGATTCCTTATATTTAAGCTTTATCCCATTTTTTGGAGAATTACCTATTAGCTGAAAACTTGCAGATAAAATATAACGATTAACTAACGTTTATACAATTACTTGCCACAAGTTTTTAGCTCGCTAATCATTTCGTATCTGTTTCATTTTCCACCTTTATTTTTAAAGTCGAGCCGAATCTTGGACAACTTTTCAGTAATCTCGAACTCATTGAACTTCCATTTAGATTTTTTTCTGCAAAACACCTCCAAACACTTTACATCTTTACATCAGTTCAAGCTAAAATCAAGAACATCAAATTTGAAAAAGCAAAAACCATGCAGTTCAAAGCTCCTACTATATCTCCATTAATCCCACCAAATTTTTTTAGAACGTAGTACCTATAAATTGCTGTAAGCAAAATTGAAGAGAACAATATAGACAAGAAAAATGAGAATTTATAATTTATCAAAATTGTTGAGACAAAAATCAAAATGGACAATAATACACCAACAATCAGGTCTTTTTTGGATGCAAATTCTATCATCGTTTTTGCCAAGCCATCCCAGAGTGGTTTTGATGTTGTCAATAAGATGAGCATCGCAGTTTTTGCACACACTTGAGATAAGATTATCGCATAAATCATCTCGAACCCTAGAAACTCTAAACTTTGAAAGGAGAATGATAGAACTAGTAGGTAAGAGATTATAAAAACTGCCCCACCACTTCCAAGTTTTGTATCTTTCAATGCTTCAAATTTTTTGTTAGCAAAAACAGCATCTCCAAAATCTGCTAAGCCATCAATGTGATTTATCCCCTCAACAAGTATGTAAAATATAACGGCAACAAATCCGATGTTCAATGCAAACAGAAAGTAGGATGGTATGGCTATTAACACTCCTGAAATTAACCCTACAACAGGTAAAATCCAGAGATTCTTTCTTAGATTTTCAAAACTCTCCAAATCTCTGCCTATTGGGATTTGAGTAAAAAAACCTATTCCGCCTTTCAAAGCCTTCACGCAGTTGATTGATTAAGGAGATATATATTTTATTTTAAAGTTTCGTTTACATGGGAAATGCAGTGCGTCGTAGAATTGGTTGTAAAGCTTCAATACGGGACATGCAAGGAACGTAATACAGATAGCATATCAAATGGGAAAATAAATTTAAGCAAGAGATATATTCAGCTTGTTAAACCATTTTAAGTGGAAGGATTAATCTTAGCAATATTGGCAGCTTTTTGCTGGGGATCGAGCGGGGTTGTCTATAAGAAAGGGTTGGAAGAAGTAAGTGAACTTTATGGAAATATGGTTAGGTCAATTGTTGCTTCGTTGTTGTTTCTACCCATTCTAATCTTTGGGAGCTACATATTTGAGCTTGTAAGCATAGACATGTTTACCGCTTTTATACTAATTCTCTCAGCCATTCTATCTTTCTTCATTGGAGATTTACTGTACCTGTATTCCCTGAAACGCGCTCCAGTTAGTATTGTTTTACCACTTTCAGCAACATATCCCATTTATGTGGTATTACTCTCCCAAGTAATATATTCGGTCAGATTCAACCTAAACTTGTTAATAGCATCATTGCTGACGGTTATAGCCGTCTATGCAATCAGCAGAAGTGTTAGAAAGAATGCTGATAACAAGATTAAGAGTTTAAAAGGCATTTACTTCGCTTTACTTGCCGCTTTTTTCTGGTCACTTGCAATTCTGACACTGGATTACTTAACAACAAAACTCTCTGTTGTAACTGTAGCGGGAGTTAGAATGATGTTTAACGCTGCCATCTTAATCATAATCGTTTCAGGTTTCGAGGGGTTCAAGATAAACTCAAATGCTATCAAATACTTGGGAATTGGTGGTGGAATATTAACATTTGCTGGAATCTACTCATTCATTGAAGCCGTACATTTGGTTGGCTCATGGAAGGTTACACCAATAACTGCTAGCTCACCAGTAATAGGTGCTTTACTTGGGAAAATCTCATTAAAAGAGAAAATAGACATTGCTACAGCAATTTCAATCCTTCTTGTCGTTTTAGGAGTCATATTAGTATCTTTGACCAAATAATCTTTAACCAAATAAAATTTTGTTTTGTTTAGCAATGTAACTAATAATTAAAATATATGTGAGAATCACACAACGAGTAACCTTTAAGTGCAGAGAGAAACATCAATTCTAACTCTTGTGATTTAGGTGATAATAATGAAGACAACCACGGGTATTCCGGGGTTGGATATAATACTAAAAGGTGGGTTAGAAAAAGGCACCACCCACCTCGTTAAAGGTGGTCCGGGAAGTGGAAAAACCATTTTTGGTTTACAATTCTTGATTGAGGGGTTAAGAAGGGGTGAGAAATGCGTCTATATAACGTTTGATGAAAGTGTCGATGAGATTATCTATCAAGCAAACTCCTTTGGCTGGGATACCAAAAACATACTTTTCGTTGACATGCTCAAAAAGCTGGACATATACAGAAGTGATGCATTTTTCCTCGACTACGATTCGAGAGCAGAAATTATCGAATTCATTGACTCTGTAACAAAATTGGATGTTATAGAAAATGCTGACAGAGTGTTCATAGATGGAATTGGTGCTATTAGGGACATAGTAAAGGATGAGGCGATATATAGACGGGTGTTGTCTTCGATAATCCAATATTTAAATTCAAGAGACACCACAACGATGATTTCGTCAGAAAAAACAGATGACATTGGAAAAGAAATAATCAGTTATGTTGTTAGCGGGGAATTTCATCTTGAAAAAGTTGAGGCTAATGGTAAAATTTTTAGAACAATAGATGTTTTAAAGAGCAGAAGCGACGTAGTTATTGGAAGACACTACTTTGACATCAAAGACAACGGGATTGTTGTTTATCCTATTATTTTGCACGGTCTTGAACTTAACAGTATCAAAGACGGGTTAACTTTGAGCACTGGAAACGCTGAATTGGATAGCATGCTCGGTGGCGGGATTCTTAGTGGATCCAAACTCATGATTAGTGGAAAGAGTGGTGTTGGGAAAACGAATCTGTGTTTGCAGATTTTAATGCAGAACGACTTTAACAACACAGGAATACTCTACACGTTTAAAGAGAGTAGAGAAGAAATAATGCAAAGATATGAGGATTTATTCAACTACAAACCTGAGAGGTTAGTTGTTAAGGAATGCGAAGACATGTCAAGCGTTGGGGAGGTGTATTGGAACATAATTCATGACCTTAAAAGCCACAATCCAACGATTATCGCAATTGATTGTGTCAATACGCTCTCCAACCTAGCAATCAACAGTAAGGATTCAATTAACATGCTCAGAACACTCAACAGAGCTACTAAGAAGATGGGGGTAACGATGTTGGCAGTTGTTGAGATTACGCAAGAAATGGATGTCTTCCATCTAACTGGTTTGGGAATAAGCAGGTTTGCGGACTACTTAATTTACGGCAGATACATAGAAAAAGAGGGGGAGTTGCTGAAGGCAATTACGGTAATCAAAAACAGGTTTGGTAATCATGAGAGAACTTTCAGAATCCTTGACATGAAAAAAGGAATGGGTTTAAAGATTGAAGAGCCATTAAAAGAGTATTCTGGGTTGTTAAGTGGTAAATACGAAAAATCTGCTTGATTGCTTTAAACTATTTTAATTTTACAATTTTAATTAATTTATTTCTCTAAAATTTAAAACCAAAGGGACTATAAATAGAAACCAATAAGTATCCACCCGTTTTTGGATAGGAGGTGGTAAAATGAAGCTACATGAATATCAGGCAAAGCAAATTTTCGCTCAAAATGGCATTAAGATTCCTAAGGGTAAGCTTGCAAAAAGTGTTGAGGAAGTAGAAACAATAGTCAAAGAATTTGGAAAGGCTGTATTAAAGTCCCAGGTTTTAGTTGGTGGAAGGGGCAAAGCAGGCGGCATAAAACTCGTTAATTCTGTAGATGAAGCAGTTGAGAAGGCTAAGGAGTTGTTTGGCAAGGAAATTAAAGGACATTTGGTTGAGAAGATTTACGTTGAGGAGCAATTGGACATTGACAGAGAAATGTACGTTGGATTTACTTTGGATAGAGCAAACAAGGGAATTGCGGCAATTGTGAGTTCTGTTGGTGGTATGAACATTGAAGAAATAGCTGCAAAACATCCAGACAAGATCGCAAGAAAGACGATAAACCCGAAGTGGGGTTTGTGGGATTATCAAGTCAGAGAGCTTTTATATGAGTCAAACATGCCAAAAGAGTACTTTAAAGAAGTTTTTGGAATAATCAAAAAGCTCTACAATGTGATGATTAAGTATGAGGCTGAATTGACGGAGATAAACCCACTAATCGTTACAAAGGATGGCGAAGTAATTGCTGCAGATGCAAGACTGAACGTAGATGACAATGCATTGTACAGACACAAAGATCTAGCTGAATTGAAGGACTATACTGAGGTAGACCAGCTTGAAAGGATTGCCGAACAAAAGGGGCTTAACTACGTAAAGCTTGATGGCAACATTGGTGTTATAGCAAATGGGGCAGGAATGTCAATGGCTACAATGGACTTGATATACTTGGAAAATGGCAAACCAGCAAATTTCCTCGATATTGGTGGTGGAGCTTCTGCGGAGTTGGTTAAAGAGGCTATGAGCATAATTTTGCAGGATAAAAATGTCAAGGTAATCTTTATCAACATATTCGGTGGGATTACCAGATGCGATCAGGTTGCTGAGGGTTTGATTAAAGCGTTGTCAGAGATGGAGGTTGGAATTCCAATCGTTTTGAGGTTGGCTGGAACGAACGAGGAGGAAGGCAGAAACATGATTAAAGAGTTTTTAAAACAAACTAAGGAAGAAATAGCACTCGTTGAAACGATGGAGGAGGGGGCTAAGAAAGCTGTTGAATTGGGGTGTAAAAATGGCGATAATAATTGATGAGAATACAAAGGCTGTTGTTCAAGGCATAACAGGCTATCAGGGCAGTTTTCATACTGAAAGAATGTTAAGCTATGGAACGAAGATAGTTGCTGGTGTTACTCCTGGCAAGGCTGGAATGGAGGTTCATGGCGTGCCAGTTTTCAACACTGTAAGGGATGCCGTTGAAGAGACCAATGCAAATGCATCAGTAATCTTTGTACCCGCCGCTTTCGCTGCTGACGCTGTTTTTGAGGCTGTGGATGCTGGGATAAAGACGGTTGTTTGTATTACCGAAGGCATTCCCGTGCATGACGAGCTTAAAATGTACTGGAAAGTTAAAGATAATGACGTTACATTAATAGGTCCAAACTGTCCTGGGATAATAAGCCCGAATAAATCACATCTTGGCATAATGCCACCTCAGATATTCATGGAAGGTAATGTAGGCATAGTTTCAAGAAGTGGAACCTTAACTTACCAGATAGCATACAACCTAACAAAGCTTGGTATTGGGCAATCAACTGTTTTGGGAATAGGTGGGGACAGGATAATTGGATCAGACTTCATAGATATACTTGAAAAGTTTGAGAAAGACAAAGAAACGGATTTAGTCGTTTTAATAGGCGAAATAGGAGGTACTGATGAAGAAAAAGCGGCAGAGTTTATTAAAGACATGTCAAAACCCGTAGTTGGTTACATAGCCGGAATTACAGCCCCTCCAGGAAAGAGAATGGGGCATGCCGGAGCAATAATTGAAGGCAGAATGGGGACAGCAGAATCCAAAATTAAAGCATTAAATGAAGTTGGCGTAGAGGTTGGAAAAACTCCAATGGAGGTTGCTGAGATAGTTAAAAGAGTGCTTAAAGCTTAAGAAGTAGGAAAATTAGATTAGAAGTGATGAATATGAAAGTGCAACACGATATCGTGATTGTTGGGGCTGGTTTGGCTGGAATGAGGGCAGTAATTGCTGCTGCTGAAAAAAGCAAGAAGTTATCAATAGCTTTAATCTCAAAAACGTATCCAATTAGATGCCATAGTGTTTGCGCTGAAGGTGGAACTGCTGCGGTGATGAGAGAAGGAGACAGCTTCGACTTACACGCATGGGATACCGTCAAAGGGTCTGATTTCTTAGCCGATCAAGATGCGGTTGAATTTTTTGTTAGGGAGATGCCCAAAGAAATTCTGAGGCTTGACAACTGGGGATGTCCGTGGAGCAGAACAGAGGATGGACTTATAGCCCAAAGAGCTTTTGGTGGGCATTCCTTCAACAGAACGATATTTGCCGCTGACAGAACTGGATTCCATGAGGTTCATACGCTTTACGAAAGAATGCTGATGTACCCCAATGTGATAAGGTATGATGAGTACTTTTTAACGAGTTTGGTGATTGAAGATGGCAAAATTAAAGGTTTGACAGCAATTGAATTAAAGACGGGAGATTTAATTTTATTTGAAGCTAAAGCCGTAATTCTCGCCACTGGTGGGGCTGGCAGGCTGTATGGATTCACAACCTACAGTCACACTGTAACAGGAGATGGGATGGCTGTTGCTTATAGGGCTGGCGTGCCTTTGAAAGACATGGAATTTTTCCAATTCCATCCAACGGGCTTGGTTCCATCTGGAATTTTAATGACAGAAGCTTGCAGAGGTGAAGGAGGTTATTTGAGAAACAAGGATGGTGAGAGGTTTATGGAGAGGTACGCTCCAGAGAAAATGGAGTTGGCTCCAAGGGATGTTGTTGCGAGAGCTATGTGGAAGGAGATACTGGAAGGCAGAGGTATAGAAAGTGAACACGGATACTACATAGCTTTGGATTTGACGCATTTAGGCGAGGAGAAGATCAATGAGAGGTTGCCTTTGATAAGGGATGCCGCAATAAAGTTTGTGGGAATTGATCCGGTTGAAGAACCAATTCCTGTGAGGCCTGTGGCACACTACACGATGGGTGGAGTTCATACAAACGCTAATTGTGAAAGTCCCGTTAAAGGATTGTATGCTGCAGGAGAGGCAGGATGTGTGAGTATACATGGAGCAAACAGATTGGGGAGCAATTCAACAGCTGAATGCCTCGTTTTTGGTAGGGCTGCTGGAGAAAAAGCTGCTGAGTATGTGTTGAATGCCGACTATAGCCACGTTTCCAATGAAGTGTACAAAGCAGAGGAGAGCAGAATTTTTGATGAAATTCTTGGAAAGAGCGGAGATGAAAATCCGTATCAGCTTAAGAAGGAGTTAAATGAAACGATGGACAAAAATCTGTGGATTTTCAGGATTGAAGATGAGTTGAAGGAGGCAGTTAAGAAAATCAAGGAGTTGAAAGAGAGGTTCAACAATGTGGAGATTGTTGACAAGACCAAAGGCTTTAACACAGATCTGGTTTATACCTTTGAAGTTGGATATATGCTCGATTTGGCTGAAGTTGTGGCAATTGGAGCTTTGAACAGGACGGAAAGTAGGGGGGCGCATTACAGGTTGGACTATCCAAAGAGGGACGATGAGAACTGGTTGAAGCATACCTTAGCCTACTACACGCCTGATGGTCCAAGATTTGAGTACATCCCAGTGACGATAACGAAGTGGGAGCCAGTTGAAAGGAAGTATTAGGTGGTAGCATGGATGTTGAATTTAGAATTAGAAGGTTTGATGGTGAAAAATCTTACTGGCAAACGTTCAACATCCCTGTAAAGAGAGGAATGACCGTATTAGAAGGCTTGTACTACATTAAGGAGAATTTGGATGGGAGCTTAACTTTTAGAGCTTCATGCAGAATGGCTATTTGTGGTAGTTGTGCTGTTAAGATAAACGGAAAACCCCGATTAGCATGCGAAACCCAAATTCTCGAAATTGGAAATTCATTGGAAGTAGAGCCATTAGATAACTTTAAAGTGATAAAAGATTTAGTTACAGACTTTGAAGGATTCTTCAAGAAGCATGAGGCTGTTAAACCGTATTTAATTAGGAAGGATGACAATTACGAAGAACCTGTTGAATTAATCCAATCTCCAAAAGAATTACATGCCTACTACGATTTTACTTTGTGCGTGAAATGCGGGGCATGTTACTCAGTCTGTCCAGCAGCAGCTACGAGGGATGACTACCTTGGACCTGCAGCCATAACGGCAGCATACAGATTCAATGCAGATAGCAGAGATGAAGGAGAGAAGATTAGGTTGGCTTTGGTTTGTGGAGATAATGGTGTTTGGAGATGTCACTTTGCTGCTGAATGTAGCGAAGTTTGTCCAAAGCAGATTGATCCTGCTAAAGCGGTGCAGAAGATTAGGTTTAAGTCAGCAATTGAAACGATAAAGAGCATTTTCAGGTGATGGTTATGTGGCAGAAGTGGTTTAGCGTTAAAGGAAAAAGCTTGTTCAGTATCGCTTTCAGTCTTCACAGATTAACAGGTGTGGTTTTAACAATCTACTTGTGCATGCATTTAGCTTATCTAACCTCAATAAGGATGGGTAAGGAAGTTTTTGAGAGCTTTATAGCTACAACAGTTACACCACAATTCCTCATCTTCGACATACTGCTCGTTTTGGCAGGAATTTACCATGGAGTTAACGGATTGCGATTGATACTCCATGAGTTTGGATTGACTTATGAGAGCAGAAAATCCATATTGTATGTAAGCGTGGCAATTGTGCTGATTGTTTGGCTAATAGCAAGCTATAGGATGTACACATTCGTTATGGGGGTGTGATAATGGCAAATGAGATAAATAAAGAGGAAATGCACACAAAAAGGGTTTTAGAGCCTTTAGCATGGATATTCCAGCTAATTTCAGGGTTGATTTTAACAGTGTTGGTTACATTTCACTTCTACGAAACCCACTTTGTATCTCATGAAGCAATGGAGTATGAGTTGGTTGTTTCAAGGCTCTCTTCATTAGGATACAAGATAATGTACGCTTTGCTAGTGTTCTTTGTAGCATTCCACGCATTCAATGGTGTGAGAGCAATACTGCTCGACACGAATTTTGGAGCTAAATATCCACAGGTTGTTAATTCGCTGTGCTTCTTGGCTTTCTTAATTGCTTTTGGGTACGGTTCGTTGCTTTTGCTGGTTTTTTAGAATTTAAATTTATTTTTAATTATAATTACTTTCTAAGATTTATGAAAAATCTACAATAATCCTAAATAAGCCACCATTAAAAGATTAATTTTGGAGGAGTTTGAAGTGTTGTTTGGATACTGCAAAGTTAAACTCAACAGCAAAATTTAAATTTGGATTGAAGAAATTAGTAATGGCTCCGCTCTCACGCCTGGGTGACAAACATGATCCCAGGTCGGTTCGCGGAGCTACACCCAAGCTTTTAAAAGCAGATTTTAGAACTTTCCACCATGATAATCACAGACAACCACATGCATCTATATAACAATCTTAGACTTAAGGCATTAAGGCAATTCAAGGAAGTTGGTGGTACGCATGTGTTTTTAGTTTCGTTACTCTGCCATCATTACAACGTTTTTCCGAAAAGAGGAGAAGATTTTAAAGAGGTTTTTGATAGGCATATCAAACTCGTAAAAGATGCAAATGAGATTGTAAGGGCTTTTGCGGTTTTAAGCATCCATCCTGCTGAAATTACCGTATTGGGAGATAAAGTCGGATACGAGAAGGCTGCTGAAATTATGAAGGATGCATTGGATTTAGCTGGCAAGTATGTTGCAGAAGGTAAAGCGGTGGCAATAAAGAGTGGCAGACCCCATTACAAAGTTAACAAACATGTATGGAATTTGAGCAATGATGTCCTATTTCACGCCTTTGAAGTGGCAAAAGACGTTGGATGTGCCGTACAATTACACACAGAAAGTTTTACAATCGATGGAATGAAAGAGATTGCAAACATTGCAAAAAAAGCTGGAGTAAAGTTGGAAAAAGTTGTGAAACACTTTTCACCACCGAAGATAAGGGAATTTGAAGAAATAGGAATGTTTCCATCGGTGATTGCAGGAAATGAAAACGTGCTGAATGCAGCAAAGCAGGGCAATAGATTCATGGTTGAAACGGACTACATTGATGATAAGAAGAGACCCGGGGCTGTTTTAGGACCTAAAACGGTGCCAAGAAAAATCAAAGAATTGCTTAAACACGGATTTGATGAAGACCTTATCCATAAAATTTGTTGCGAGAACGTTGAGAAGGTTTATGGAATTGAGATTGTATGACACGATTTTTCTACAGCCATTAAAGCACCAACAATTTCGTTTAACCCTCTTTTAGCTCTTCCGAACCAAAGCGAAGTATCCTCCAATCATCAGTAAATAAAATCCTGCCCAGACAAAGGATGTTAGCGGGACTATGTAGAAATCAATGACTATGGAATTGTAGTTCTCTGAAATTCCCTTTAATGCCACATAGTAATCAAAAAAAGGTGTTACAACCACATTTACATTGTTCACAACTCTTTCGCCTCTCTCTATCTTGTAGATAAACTGCTTTAAAACAATTTGATCGTTATTGAAGGTTAACAATGGTACTAGCGTAAATTTCTCATTGTCTTCTCTCAAAAAGATATTGTCGTATCTTATTGTGACCCCTTCAATCTTAACTGATTCCCCTTTTTCAAGCACAACATTTTCATGCTTTACTTCGTACACCCAAACAAAAGTTGAGCCTAAAAAAAGCAGAATAATTCCAAGATGGACTAAAATTTTGCCTATTTTTTGGAGGTTTAACTTTCCAACATTCAATAAGAAAAAAATTGAGAAAGTTGAAACAAAAAAAGCCAATGCCCCAACAAATCCCTTATAAATAAAAGCAATCGTTGATACTACCATGGCTACTAATATTGAATGTTTGAGTTTTGAAGAGAAGCAAACACCGATCAATGCAACTATCAGACCAAAAATTGGTAGTGCTGTGGTCAAATAATAGCTTCTCTTAATTGCAGCAAATATATTTGAGATAGTCCCAATCAATACCGCCATGACGAAGAACAACATCAAAATCAAGAAAGCGCGTAAAACGTCTTGATTAGACAAAATTCCCCCAACGTTTCTCCCCTGATTTTGCTCTGGACCTCCGTTTTTGAAATAGAAGAAGATCGACAATCCAGAGAAGAGTACCATTAAGATAAGATAAGACGCTCCGAACAGAGTTTCACCAAATGCGTGAACGGATTTTATTATACCGCTTCTTGTAATAAACGTTGCAAATATGACAAGAATAAAACTCGCCACAATTAAGAAATATGGCTCTTTCTTGTATTTGTTCATCAAATGAATTGTAGCAGTCAGAGTTACCCAGGGGAGCAGACTTGCATTCTCTACAGGATCCCAAGCCCAAAATCCCCCCCACCCAAGGGTTTTATAAGCCCACCAAGCTCCAAGAAATATCCCAATAGTTAAAAATAACCAAGAAAACAAAATCCACCCTCTTTTGAACCTATGCGTAATCAAAGCAACAGCAAACGGGAAAATTGTAGCTGCATATCCCACAAATATCGTGGGGGGATGAAACACCATTTCAGGTGTCCTCAACAATGGATTTAGACCGACACCATTAGCTGGCACATACCCGAGCCTTGTAAAGGGATTTGATGTAGAAATCATTATTAAAATCAGGGATGTTAAAAATACACTGACCACAGTCAAAGATTTAGCCAAGTTGATGTCTTTTTTTTCAACATTGATAAATACGGATGATAGTAAGGATACGTAGAAAACCCACAGAAGTAATGAACCCTCTTTACCAGCCCAGATGGCACTTATTTTGTACGCAAGCGGTAAATAGAGATCGGAATTCAAATAGACGTATGTGATGTTGAAGTCATCTACTATGAAATAGTAGGCTAGTATGAAGAGGGATGAGGTTAAAAAGGCTGTTGTTAGATGTAAGGATTTTTCGCCAATTTTCAGAAGTTTAACGTCGTTACGTTTGCTTCCGGAGATAAATGCAAGGGTTGAGATTGATGAGAGGATTAGTGCAAAAAAAAGACACAGCTCGCCGACATCCATCTATTGCCCACCCACCCTGTATTCAGTATGACATTTCCTGAGAACTTGAGTAGCATAGATCACTCCATTTTTATAATCCCCTACAACTACTACTTGCCCCTCATAGTACGTAATTTTCCCCGAGTAGATAACCTTGACTTCGTTTACACCATCTGTAATTTCAAATATCGTTGTGTTATTTTTGTTTACAACTGAATTTTTGACAATCTCTCCCACGACCTGAATGTTTTTTGCATTCCTAAGCTCAACCAAATCGGAAACAGTAGTATAGGGAGATATACTGTGAAAGAGAGAAAAAGTGATTGCTAAAGAAAAACTAATTATTGCAACTCCCACCAACAGCTTTTCCCTGTTCTCCATTGTTTCACCGTCTATTTAATCTATTTAACTTTTTTGTGACCTAAAAGAGTATTGCAGAGCTTGTCAAAATACCAAAAGATAGAGTGTTTTCTGAAAACCACAACTTTCATAAACCCCAAAAGTGATTGAAAAACATTCCACTACTGCCGGGGTTGCAGAGAGGTACTGCGCCAGCCTTGAGAGCTGGTGCCCGTAAGGGCTCCTGGGTTCAAATCCCAGCCCCGGCGCTGTAGGCATAGGAATGTGAATTCGAATGATTTAGCCAGCTTAAACACATTTCTCTAACAGCCCTGACGGCTGACGGGTTTGAACTCTCCCGTTTTCTCAGCAGGCCATAAGCTCTTCAAAGCCCTAAATCTCCTTTTGTCTTCCTCCAAGCTTTTTGAAACGAAAATGCTGAGAGGATAACTCAACGTTCTATCCAATCTGACTACATCGAAGTTGCAGCATGGAAAGATCTTTCTGTATCCTCTACGACGTGAGAAATCTTCGTTGAGAAGAACATGGTCTTCTTTGTCTTTTGCAATTCGAAAATGTTAAGTATTTTCGATAACAACTGCCACTTGTAGTCTGTTTGGCAGATTATTGTTAAGGGAACAATTAAACAATGAACCAAATCAAAAGTCAAACCAAACCTTCTTAACCTTTTAAACTTCAGACCAAACCCTCAATTATCTTGTTCATTTCCTCAGCTTTACTCTTGATAATTTCCAACGCTTTTGTCATTACTTCTCTAATTGGTAGTTGACCAATCCCCTCAACCATGAAAAGATAGTTGTTTGTCTCCATGACTTCTATTGCGTTCTCTTCGCAAACTTTAACGCACTCCATGCACATTGAACAGTTTAAAACATCTTTGACAACTATTTTGCCATCCCTGTTTTCGAGAATATCCCTTGGGCATGCCTCAACACAAGCCTTGCAACTGTTACATTCCCCCTGTATCTCAATCTCAGGAATTATTCTGTAAGTGCAAATTGAGACAGGCTGGAACTTTGAATGCTCTTTTCCAGTTCCAAGCCTAGCAACAGCCTCAATCATTAGTTGTTGCCCCTTAAAAAGCTCAACAACAGGTATGTTATCATAAACGGGCCTGATCTCCTCATCATCTGAAATAAAATCACCAGAATACACCATTTTTGGACCTTCGACGTTAAGCCTAAAAGATACTTGGCAATTCGGACAACCTTCACCCTCACAAACACATTCATTTTGCATGTTAAACCTGTTTAAATCCGTTTTTATCGGTATCAACCCAATTCTGTGGGCTAAAATCTCATCAAACAGATATGATGAGTTTAAATAAACATCAATGTAATCCACTGCCATCACAGGAACGAGACTTTTCATAGCTCTCCTGAATGAATTTGCAAAGGCTACTGGAGCATCATAAAGAATAAACTTAATGTTGAGTTCGTCCTCTTCTACAATTTCAATTTTCATGGCTACCCCAATTTAAGCTTAATCAAATAAATCTTAAATCCTTCTGCCCCTCTTACCGCCTGGAGGTCTTGTGCCATCGTGTGGTATTGGTGTAACGTCCTCTATTCTACCAATTTTTAGTCCAGCCCTTGCCAAAGCCCTTATTGCTGCTTGCGCTCCTGGTCCAGGTGTTGTGTGTTTGTTGCCACCAGGAGCCCTAACTTTGATGTGCACACCTTCAATCCCCTTGTCTTTGGCAATTTCAGCAGCTCTTATGGCTGCCTGCATTGCTGTGTATGGGTTTCCTTCATCCCTATCAGCTTTAACAATCATTCCACCGCTTATCCTTACAATCGTCTCACATCCCGTAATATCAGTTATCGTGATAATCGTGTTGTTGTAGGATGAAAATATATGTGCAATACCCCACTTACCCTTCTTCTTTTCCGCCATAATCAAGCCTCCTTAGCTTTTGCAAATGGAGAATTTACATAATACGAAATCTTGCTCTCCTCATCCCTATTTACAATGTAACTTGGGACTGTAACCCTTCTACCGTCAACGGCTATGTGTCCATGAACAACCATTTGTCTTGCTTGCTTTATTGTATTGGCTAAACCTTGCCTGTAAACCATCGTTTGTAGTCTTCGTTCTAGGAAATCCTCAACGTTCAAGTTTAGGATGTCATCTAAGGTCGCATTTTCATCCAATATTCCCATCCTTGTCAGCTTTTTAATGACAGTCATGGCTTTAACCTTTGCCAACTCTCCTTCTCTACCAGGTAGATTTATCTTAGCTAACAAGTCTCTTGCCACTCGCCTATACTTTCTCAGAATGTTCTGGAACCTCCACAACTCCCTCTTGTTCCTCAACCCGTACTTGATTACAATCTGCATCTCCTTTTCAAGCCTTGCCTTATCCCAAGGATGGGTTGGAGAAATGTATTTCTTTCTGTGTCTTTTTGGATCTCCCATTTAATTCACCCCTTAACTCTTTACCCTTTACTTCTTTCTCCTTATAACTCCAACCGTCCTTCCTTTCCTGCCAGTCGTTCTTGTTCTCTGCCCCCTAACCTTCTTACCTCTCGCATGTCTGATACCTCTATAGGCTTTCATTCTGATTAGCCTTTCCACGTCAACCATCCTTGCAAAATCTATGTCCTTGCTCACCAAATGTAGATTTTCTCCTGTATGTGGGTCTTTTCTTCTATTCAGCATCCATGCCGGCAAGCTTTCAATTTCTTCCTCAACAAACTTCTTGAGTTTTTGAATTGTCTCATCATCCAACTCTCCGAGCTTTGCTTTGGCGTCTATGCTTAAGTAGTTGGTTATCGATTTAGCCATCCTCAAGCCGATTCCTTTAACGCCGGTGAGAGCGAACATTACGTTCTTTTTACCATCCAAATCTGCATCAGCAATCCTAACTATGTGTTTGAACGCCATGTAAATGGCAAAATGATGGAAGATATTTAAAGATTACTTAGGTTGTTGAGATGGCGGATGATAAAATAACTGATTTAAAAACAAAATTAACAGTGCTACCACGATACAAACCATAAAATTTCAGCCGTGTCTTTATTTGTCACAAAAATTTTAATTTTCCCCTCACCAATTTTGCCTTTAAATAATTTGTAACACATTGTTTTAATAATGTGAAACAACATCGATGGTATGAAGGTTTGTTTGCTAACAATTCGTGACATAGCAAAACTCCTAAAAGAGGGTACAGCGGATGTAACAATAGATGGTGAGAAAGTAATATTAATGCTCAAACCAAGAGAAGTTGTAGAAAATGTGAAGTTTAAAAAAGGAGGGAGGAAAATGAACACAATTGCAATTCCAAAAGAGTGGAAAAATAATGATTTGATTGTTGTTAAGATTCCGGGATGAAATTATGAGGTTAGTTGAATTGAACGTTGACGATTTGATATTGTTGTTGGTCGATGGAATAGCAGATGTTGTGGATGTTAGTGGTGAGGTTGTTAGACTGTACATACCGCCATCAGAATTGGACAAATACGTGAACATTCGTAAGGTGTTGTATTCAAAAAGGAATGGAATTGTTACAATCCACAAATCGTACATTGGTGGTAAGGCAATAGTTATACCTATTCCAAAAGAAATGATTGAGGATGCAGAATCTAAGTAACCTTCTTTGTCACTATAATCTTGCTTCCCTTAACATTTGATTTCACATCTACAACCTCTAAAATCTCAAACCCAGCACTCTCCAATGATTCAATGTATTCATCTAAATTCACATCGTTCTTAAAACTGTATATCTTATTTCCCTTTTCTACCTTTTTTACCCCATCAAATACCCACAAATTCCATTCAAGATTTAACAATGCATTGCTATCAGTTACATCGGGGAAAAACTGCTTGTTAATGTATAGTCCACCTTCTTTTAAGCTCGAATGTATTTTTGGAATTAACTCCAGCTTTTTTCCACCGGGATTGTATGAGGAAAAGATTATGTCATAGTCTTTGCCAAGCTCATCTACAAAAAAGTCTCCAGAGATTACCTCAACCCTTGTAGCATTGTATTTCTTTATATACTCTTTGGTCCTATCTATGACGTTTGGCAAATCAAAAACGTAAGCTTTTAAATTTTCGTTTATCGCTGTAAAGGCGATTGCGTAAAATCCGTGTCCTCCGCCCAAATCAAGTAACTTCTTTGCATTTTTGAATTCTGGAAAATTTGATATGAATTCTACAGTTTCCTGCAACTCACCAAGAAGACTGGTTTGTGCCATTGAATGTATCGCATAATTGCTAAAGAACTCTTCTCTGCTAAACTTTGTAGCTCCTTTTTTAAGAATTTCATGCAAATTGCACCACAAGTTAACGATTCTTTCTGTGTTAATAACAGGAATTTGCTGGGATAAGTGAGAATTAATAGTTAAATACATCCTACTCATCTCAGAATTTGCGTAAGCATCATTTATCTTTGTTAGAATTCCTAACTCACATAAACTTTCGCAAAATAAGGACAGAAGTTTTTCATCGCAACCCAATTCCTTTGAAAGCGTTT
This sequence comes from Archaeoglobales archaeon, assembly GCA_003662995.1. GTDB lineage: Archaea > Halobacteriota > Archaeoglobi > Archaeoglobales > Archaeoglobaceae > B5-G16. Next base: position 45,960 of record QMZC01000001.1, on the reverse strand, counting down.
TTGCATTTCTTGGAGTTTGTAGAACATCGAAAATTCCAAGTTTTATGGCAGTTAACAAGATATAGTATGTTCTAATGCCATCAATAGCCCTGTTAAGCAGTTGAGAGATAAATTCACAATCTACAGGTTTTTTAAGCAAGTCGGTAGGTTTCATCATTTGATGTAGTGCCAACTCTAATTAACTTTTTCGATATTATTAATACAAAGTGTGATTGAAATAGTTGTTTTTTGTTATTGTGAATCGGCATTGCTCCTGCCCATATATCCAGAAAAGCTATTTTGTAATTTCATTATGTTAAAATAATCCTAAGATACTTTCCCCATCGAAATCAAAAACCGTCTTTCTTTCACCATTCAAACAAAGTTCAACTTTAAGGCTGTTGTTAACCCTTCCAATAATACTGGCAGTTAGAAAATGTTTTTCAAAGATTTTTATAGCCTTTTCTGGTGTGGGGGTGGTAATAACAAAACCAGCAGCAGGATAAACTTTAAGCCAATGCCCCATTTCAATTCCATCGGGCTTAGGCACAGAATTTAGATCAATCGTACAACCTTTCCTACTCACTTCCATCATCATGCCTATCGTACCAACCAATCCAGCATTGCTAACATCTTTCCCAGCAGATGCAATTTTTTCCTCACCAATTTTTTGCATCGCCTCCATTTGCATCCTCAAAATTCTCGCATCTTTTTTAGTTGAATCGAAGTTGTACTTAAGTTTTGGATGAATATTGCCATCTAAATCAACTGCATAAACCAAATAATCTTCAGCTTTTGCGGTGTTTGAATAGACAACCGAATTTCTCTTAACCTTTCCAATCATCGCCACATCTATGGAGTTTGTGTTTGCATTTGGGTGAATATGTCCATTTACTACTCCAACACCATACAAGTCACAAGCCCTCCTCATCCCCATTGATATCTCATCCAACGCTTTATCGTCAACCACAGAAACGATGTTAACGGCTGAAATTGCTATTCCTCCCATCGCGGCGATGTCATGGATGTTTACAAGAATGGATACGAATCCTCCCCACTGTAAATCTTTTTGCAAAACAACATCCCAAATTCCGTCTGCTGTAAATAAGAGTAGGTCTTCAGTTCCCACATCAATAACAGCAGCATCCTCTCCAATCTCCACACCAATTTTTTTGCCGAAAACACCAGCGTATTTCTTCCTTCTTAGTCCTTCATAATTTCTTATCGACTCAACAATTTTTTTGAGCATTTGAAGAATTTTGTTGCAATGATTTAAAATACTTTAACAGAATACTACTGAACACAATTGCAATGTTCATCACTTTAAGCGGAGTGGCGAGTGTATTCAGCTTTCAATGTCGAGTAGTTATTCACAAAACCGTGCAATCTCGGTATCTAATAACTTGCTCCAATCTCCAGCTTTTCTAAACAGATTTTCGAAAAGCTTCCTTGTCCCCGAAGAGTCATGTTCTGCAGTTATGACAGGAGTAGGGCAAACCTCGGATAAGCAAACAACGGTGAGAATTGGACTATTGGAACAGTTTTCCCCACGATAGGGGAATTCAAGAGGTATTCGTTTTGGAGAGACTTAAAGTGTTCTACGAGCCATAATACAGAGTTTAGGTAGCAAGTTAAAGTGTTCAGTTAAATTTTCAACGTTTTGCAAAATACTTGAAGATATCCTTTCCCCACTTTATGCCTTCAGCATCCCTAAGAGATTACAACTCTATTCAAGTCAAACTCACCATTCAGCAAATATAAACCAAGAATGACACCTACTTTGGCAGTCACACACATCATTTTTATTCCTTCAACAACCTGAACTGCTCTAATCAATGGATAGCTTTTCTTAAAAATTTCCGCTACATCCATAGTAGCAACAACAGCTACATCTATCTCGGCAGACAAAAATGGTAGATATGGAGCGATATACTTGAAACAATCCTTACCCACCGTGATTTGCTGAGTATCTTGCCAATCCTTTCAACAAAGCACATTGGATTTTCATTCTTACACGATACAATCTCGTAGTGTCCGAGATCACCAAGTCTGAGTAACAACTCTTCTGGACTTGTACTCAAGTCGTGCTCAATCCAAAAATCGATACCTCTTTCAAAAGCAATAATAAACCTGTCAAGTTTGTCTAACGTACCATAAATAAGTTTTCCAGTCTGACTCAACTTGTATACTTTACCTTCTTTCTCAATAAGTCCGCATGAGAGTAGTTTTCTTAGATGGATTAAAAGTGATGTGTGATTTAATCCAGTTTTTTGCTGTAATTTTGAAAAGTTTGCCGGAGAGAGTTGCAATTGGCGGAGTGTTCTCACACGTCTCTGAGAGGAAAAAGCTTCATATATCATAACACCAAAACCAATTAAAGTAATAAAAATTTTGTCTGTATTAGCAAGTTTTTAATAATTAGTTACTCAATACAACTGTGAATTCATAATGCTCTTTCAAAATAAGTTTGAGTAAAGAATAAATACAAACATAAAATTAGATTTGGTGGTTATATGAGGGCTGTGAGCATAGCAATTGGGTTGATGGTGTTGATGGCGTGTATTAGCGTCGCTTTGGCAAAGGACGTATTCGATCACTTACGAGTGTAAAGCAAGTTTGTGGGATCGCCTTATCGATGTTTGGGGAATACCACTTTACTGGAAAGTTTTGGAAGAAACAGATTCATTTACAATAACTATTCACCTTAAGGGCATGGAAAGGTTGACGTACAGTAAAGTTCAAAAAGTTATTCAAAGGAAGGATTATACCTATTTAACCCATCGTGCAATTACAGAAGGGAGAATTGCAGTGATTAATGCGCTCATAAAGAACGTAGACAAATTGAAAGACATAGATGCCCTAACTCTGGAATGCTCTAATGGAGCGTGGATTGTCAAAGGATACAAAATGCATGGCAAAACTCTGACAAAGAAAGTATTCGAATATCATTATAGTGCAATATGAGACCGCAAAACGTTCTCAATGGTGCTTTGAGATTGATAGGAGCAATATTTATAGCTGTCGGGATAGCATCCTTTATTTTTTACATTATGTTGTTGTTTGGAATCTACAGCAGTTATTGTAGGTGTATCATATACTCTATCGTCGCATTAGTAGTGATTCCTCTTTTCAGGCAATCTATGCTCTATAACCCTCTTATCGCCATATTTATTGCACTAACTAATTCCTGCTTTATTTTTGAGTGGTATTGAGGGGCTGAAATTGATTGCCTCGATTATGCTTGGTTATCTTGCAGCCATGGGTATATCAAAAGAAGATGAGAAAAGAGCTAAAAACTAACCATAGCATGAATAAACTATGTATTATCCCAACAGATACATGTTAACCACTATATAAAATTACGTCCGGCTAAATTTGTTGCTTAAAAACGTACGCTGAGAAAACAAGCTATGAATCGTTCATCGTTGAAGTTATGAAGGTGGTGAGGATACAAAATGGGAATTACGCATAGTGAGATGCAACCGATATTTTAGTCAATCACATCTGATAATTAAAGATTATACCCATAAATGGGAAAAGTTTATAAACTCAGGAATCATTCAATTATCAATGACAACTCCCCCAAAAAGGAGAGAGACTGAGAAAAGGATATTTCTACCAAGAAAAGAGATTGAAGAAATAAAAATAAGAGATTTAGGGCAATCGTGAAGTACGTCTATCAAAACTGCCCTTTTTATAGACAAAAATTCAAGGAGTGTAACGTCGACGTTGATAGCATTAAGACAACAGAGGACATAACAAAACTACCACTAACGACAAAACAGGATTTGAGGAATGCTTATCCTTTAAAGATGTGTTGCGTTGGCAATGAAAAAATTGTAAGAATCCAGATGAGCGGTGGTACAACTGGACAGCCTGTTATAATCCCATACACGAGGAATGATGTTGAGCAGTGGAAGGAAATGATGCTTAGGGCATTTTATATTGCAAATGTAACATCGAAAGATGTTATACAAATAACTCCAGCATTTGGCTTGTGGAATGGGGGTTTTGGCTTCCACTTTGCCGCAGACGAACTCAATGCTTTCGTAATACCGATTGGATCGGGAAATACAAGAGATCAGATTAAGTTCATGAAAGACTTTAACACTACAGTCTTGTGTGCCACAGCAAGCTATCCAATCAGAATTGCAGAAGTTGCAGGAGAGATGGGCATAGACGTTAAAGATTTGGCATTGGAGAAGATGCTGTTGGGGGCAGAACCTTGGAGTGATGAGATGCGAAAGCAGATTGAGAGCTTATTTGACGTTACAGCCTTCGACATTCCCGGACTAACAGAAATGGGCGGTGTTGGGACTGTTGGGTTTGAGTGTAGTCATAGGCAAGGCTTACACATGTGGGAGGACAACTACATTGTAGAGATTGTCAATGAAGATGGCGAGGTTTTGGGTGAGGGTGAGGAGGGTGAGATCGTTTACACATCGTTAAACAGGGAAGCGATGCCTTTGATAAGATACAGAAGTGGTGAGGTTTCCGCTATTGTTAGTAACGAGCAATGTGAGTGTGGAATTGAGCATTTGACCATCAAAAGAATAAGGGGCAGGACAGACGACATGGTGATATACAAAGGGCGTTAAGTTCTATCCGAGCGATGTTGAACAAATACTGGCAAGTTACGGAATAAAGCACTACAAGATTGAGGTTGGAAATGGTGTTAAAATTTTGTACGAAGGCAGTGAAGAATTGCAATCAAAAATTACGAGGGATATTAAAGAGTTCGTAGGATTTAAACCAAAGCTGATTGCTTTACCACACGGCAGCATTGAGAGGTTTGAGGGTAAGGCTAAGAGGCTTGTGAGGGTTTGATTTATTAATTGGAGGTGGTTTTGTGGTTATTATTGCAACTTACATCGCATCAATCTGTTTGATGATTTTCGGATTTGTTGTAGCTTTGAGAAAAGCAAAGAGGGTGTGATATTTGAGTTGTTGCGCAAAAAGAGGTAGATGAAAATGATAATTGAAGCTGTGTTTGTGGCTTACATAATCTTGATGATTTTCATCGGGATCTACGAATACAGAAAAACCAAGGGTTTACTCGACTTTTACTTGGCTGGGAAAAATTTAGGTGTTTTGGTTGTTAGCTTCTCATTCTTTGCAACGTACTTCAGCACAGCAGCGTTTCTCGGAGGTGGCGGTTTTGGATTCTTAGCAGGTTTTCAATGGTCAGCCTTCCTAATATTTTTCCACGTCCTATTTGCAATTTCTGCATGGATTTTAATAGCTCCACCAATGAAGAAGTTAGCCGATAAGCATGGCGCCTTAACAATCCCAGAGCTTTTTAAGATGAAGTACGGCAGAATCGCTCAAGTTGTTGCTGCTTTGGTAATCCTGTTCTTCTTCCAATTCTACATGATCTCCATCTACAAGGGGGCAGGAAATCTGTTCGAAGTGATGCTCAATCTGGACTACAAAACGGGGTTGATCATAACAGGCATAGTTGTAATGCTTTACACAGCCATTGGCGGATTTAGGGCTGTTGTTATGACGGATTTAATCCAAGGACTGCTGATTTTGTTTGGTGGTATAGCATTGTTCATAACACTAATGATTTACTTAAGCGGCCCTATAAACGCTATAAATTCCTTGCAGAGTGTTGACAGTATAATAAATGGAAAAGACTTGTTTGAATTCGGAAAGTTAGCTCCGCCACCAATAATGAAGGCGGGAATGGTCATACCGTTTATTCTAAGCTTAACATTCGCAATCAGCATCGCCCAACTTGCAAGTCCACAACTTGTCGTCAGATTTATTGCTGCAAGGGATGATAGGGTTATAGCTAAGGGCATGATTCTAACACCCCTGATTATTGGCTTGTTTGCAATATGCGTTTTCAGCATCGGCCCCTTTGGATGGTTGATAATTCCAAACTACGATGATCCAGTAAAGTACATGAAAAATCCCGACTTAGTTGTTCCATTCATAGCGATGAAGTTGTTTCCTATAGGCATAAACGCTTTACTGCTAACAGCGGTCATAGCTGCTGCAATGAGCACTATTAATTCGTTGCTCCACGTATTAGCAACTTCGTTTGTTAGAGATATAGTTCAGGTTGGTGTGAGGATAAGCGATAGCTTGGCTTTAAAGCTTACAAGGTTGAGCGTATTCGTATTTGCTTTAATACCTTTAATTCTGGCAATAAAGCCTCCAGGCTACATAGTAGTGATAGTTGGGTTAAGCTTCTCAGTAATAACTGCCGCATTTCTAATTCCATTGGTTGCTGCATTGTACTTAGAAAAACCAGCAAAGATGCCAGCAATCGCTTCAATGATTGTAGCTGTTGTAGTTTCAATAGCATGGTATCTACTGTATTACAAGACGTACTGGATTTATCCGGTTGTTCCAGGTTTGATAGCTTCAACAATAGCTTACGCAGTTTTTTATGGAGTGGAGGCTAAGGTTGTGCAAAAGGTTGAGCAGGTTTAGCATTTAACTAATTTTTGTTTTTGTTTTTTGTTTAGTTTTATTCTTTTTCCCTACGATAAAAATTTATACCTATGTTGTACAGTAGGATTATGGGCTGGATTAGGCTCCTCATCTTTGTACTTTTCATACTTTCGTTTTCCCTTTCTGTGAATGCAAAAGCTGCAAAAATTGTAGAGGTTGAGATAAATGGTGAAATAAATGAAGGCACTGTCATTCACATCAACCACGCATTTAACATTGCTGAAAAAGAAAATGCTGATGCGATATTAGTAGTATTAAACACTCCCGGTGGGTTGGTCATGTCAACAGAAAAAATAGTTTCCCAAATACTCAACAGTAAAATTCCAGTTATAACATACGTTTACCCGCAAGGAGCTTTTTCCGCATCTGCCGGCTCTTTCATCCTAATTTCTGGAAATATCGCAGTAATGAGCAATGGAACGTCAGTGGGTGCGGCAACACCAATAACGAGTGATTATTTGGGCCAAAGAATTGAGAATAAAACCGTCAACTACATTGCCAGCTACATAAGGAGTATTGCCGAGAAAAGGGGAAGACCCATTGATGTTGTAGAAAAGTTCGTAACGGAAAGTTTGAGTTTATCGGCAAGAGAAGCTTATGAGAGAGGGGTGATTGATGTTCTAGCAGATTCAAAGGATGAACTGTTTAAAAAGTTGAATGGGTGGCAAGTTAAGTTGGATGGGAAAAACGTAACGCTTCATTTTGATACTATCGAAGTTATCAGGATAAAAAAGCCCCTTCAGGCAAGCATTTATGAGATCCTATCCAATCCACAAGTAGCAACCATTTTGTTTTTAATTGGGTTGTATGGCCTGATTTTTGGATTTACTTCTCCAGGCATACTGCCTGAAACAATTGGAGCGATATGCCTGATACTTTCGTTAGTCGGACTCGGTTTTTTGAGCCTAAACTATGTCTCAATTATGCTCATAATCGCAGGCATAATATTTTTGATTGCAGAATTGTTGACGCCGACTTATGGCATTTTAGGGGCAGCATCAGTAATATGTGTAACTCTGGGAGCGATAATGCTCTTCCAAGAGCCTTTGATGCCAAAAGAATTTTACAATACGTTTCCAATGTTGATTGCTGGTATAAGCTTGGGTTTGGCAATAGTTGTTACATTCTTGCTGATTAAAGTAGTTCAGCTCAAAAAAGTTGAGAAAAAGGTTGGTGGAGAGGCTATTATCGGTGAGAAAGGAGAAGTCGTTTCTTTTGAGAATGGCAAAGGTTTTGCAAAGGTTAGGGGGGAGATATGGAAGATAAAGAGTGAGGAAGAGTTAGAGGGGGGGGATGAGATCGTAGTTGTGGATAGAGAGGGGTTGATTCTGCATGTCAAAAAGCCAGAATGATGATAAGAACTTGCAGAACGAACTTAAAAATGAAACGTTGAGGTGGCTCAAGAGAATAGAGGAGGAAAGCAGGAAAATAAGGGCTAATAAAGCCAATAAAGACGGAAAAGAGTTTTTTGAGAACATCAAGGCGTACATAGACGACACACGCTATTTTCTTGAAAAAAATGATTTAATAAGGGCGTTTGAGTGTGTCGTCTGGGCATGGGCTTGGCTTGAAATTGGATTGAGAATTGGATTGCTAGATTATTCGTAAACACTAAATGTGTCCGAAAGTACTGCAACTCCATCTCTCACGTTGAACTTCAGATTTGCTGTGTATGTGTGGTAAGAAATGACAGCATCATTCTGTACAACCTCCAAATGGATGTCATGAAATGGCATGAGCTTTTTTGCAATATCGTTATTTATTACACAGTTGAACAACAAACCCTTTTCATGCTCCATTATCGCTTCAATGGCTTTACTTAAACTAAGGTTGTACATGCTCAAAAAATTCAATCCAAACGAAATAATAACGGAGTAGGTTAAATCACCAATTATACTCGGCAGTTCATCCAATCTAACTTTTTCAACCTCATTCAGAAAAATGCAGTCCTTTCTTGCTTCCACAACAACTGCATCGCCGTTCGATGGGAAGCCATATTTTTTACTCAGATGGTTAATTCTTTCAACTGCCGCATCACTCCAAAGAATCCAGAACGGGTCGCTGTAGTTCGCTATTGACCTTGAAATTGTCAGAAAGCTGTACAAATCCGGTAGTGTTACTAAGACTCTGTCCCCACTCTCAGCCGTCTCAAATATTGCCTTCAGCAATTCCATACGTTAATGGAATTTTCTTAAAAGATATAATTTTCGTTAAAGAATTTAATTTCGTATTTGAAAGTGTAAAGGTGAAATTGAAAAAGTGTAATTGCACTTTGTTTAAATGGAGCTTTTTAAACGTTTCACCATCAATTCGTGGTACTAAGATGTAGTCTTTGGCAGCTACAATTAGCTCACAACACTATGGATAGCTACCATCGGAATTTAAAAAGTTCAACTTCTCGATTTTATCAAGACCATCTTTTTCTCGTTTGGGTGTTTCATGGGTAGTTATTTAGACCTTATTAGTTTTTTAACTATGAAAAGTGTAACGGTATGGAAAGTTATTCCTTTACGCACTTAAGCTCACGATAATGATGTTAATGTTCACTAAACAGAAAAAGATATATATTTTTGATTTAGGGATACCCAGAAAAGGGGTTGAATAAATGAAAAATAATAAAAAACTAATCCTGTTAGTGGTTTTGGCTCTTTTAGCCTTGGGGATTACATTGAGTGGATGTTCGAGCAAACCTGAAAGTAAGCCTGAGACTGAAGCAACTCCAACGCCAACTGAAACACAAGCACCTGAAAGTGAAAGCACACAAAAAGATGCTTACGCTGAGGCTACTGAAATTCCGTTGTCTGGGGATGCAAAAGATATTGATGCAGTGGTTAGACCAATACTAAATGACGTGTATGGTGGTGCTAAACCTACTTCGTTTGTTTCTGGCAGTGGTCAAGGTGGTATGGGAGCAGGAATTCTGTATGTTGTAAAAAGAACAGTTAAAGCTGAAGATATGGAAGCTTTGAAAAACGCAATCGAAAGTAAAGGTTACAAGGTACAATACAGTGGAATAGAGAGCGATGGTTTTGGAATTATGTTCATAAAGGGTCAAAACGAAGTGCTTATGATTGGTGGAACAATTGGTGAACAAGAGATTACAGTTGGCTGGAGTAAGGGTCAATAAGTGATAGCATGGCAAAATCATCAACAGGTTTGGATGAAAACGTTGCAGGAGCTTTGAGCTATGTGTTAGGCATAATCACAGGGATTGTTTTCTTTATATTGGAAAAGGAAAGTGACTTCGTAAAATTCCATGCAATGCAATCAATAATAGTGTTCGCAGTTCTATGGATTGTAAGCTTCATCTTGAGCTACATACCACTCATCGGATGGTCACTATCGCTACTAGTAAACCTGATCGCCTTTGTCGTGTGGATAGTGTGTATATTCAAGGCTTACCAAGGCGAATGGTTTAAATTGCCGGTGGTTGGAGATATAGCAGAGCAACAAGCAAAGAAGATGAGTGCTTAATTTTTTGTAGTTTTTAATTTGTTTTTCTTTTTATTAATCACTTTTCTACCTAAGCAAAACAACATAAAAATCAAAAAACATAATAATTTTGAATTAATTTCTAACTTATGGCGGTTGAGTTCGAGAAGAAGGACGGGATTCTGTGGGTTAGGTTGAATAGACCTGAGGCTCTAAATGCAATAAACGAGGATGTTGCAAAAGCTTTCAAAGAGCTAGTTGAGAAAGTCAAGAGTGAAAAGGATATCAGAGTTGTTGTTATAACTGGCGTAGGTAAGGCTTTTTGCGCTGGTGCAGACATCAAAATGTTTTCAGAGAGTGATTTTGTCAAGGCAAGGGAAATAATATCAGAATTGGGTAAAACTCTGGAGGAGATGGAAGACTTAGATGTTCCAGTAATTGCTGCTGTAAATGGATATGCCCTAGGCGGAGGGTGTGAAATTGCGATGGCTTGCGACATAATAGTAGCAAGCGAAAATGCGAGCTTTGGACAGCCCGAGATCAATTTAGGGATCATCCCTGGCTTAGGTGGCACACAGAGACTTTCAAGGTTGGTGGGATGGAAGAAGGCGATGGAACTCTGTTTGACTGCTGAGAGAATTTCTGCTATGGAGGCTGAGAGGCTTGGACTGGTTAACAAGGTTGTTCCTGCCGACAAGCTTGAGGAGGAGGTTCAAAAGCTCGCAGAGTCGATTAAATCAAAATCACCGTATGCTGTTGGTTTTATAAAACAGGCGGTAAACAGAGGATACAGAATGGGTTTAAAGGATGGTTTACAGTATGAGAGGGACTTGTTTGGACTATCATTTGCAACTGAGGATGCCAAAGAAGGAATTAAAGCGTTCGTTGAAAAGAGGAAAGCTGAATTTAGAAAAGATAGGGATTAGTTCTAATTTATTTTTTAATAAAGTCAGCAACATATAGATTAACAAGGTTTATTGAGTTAGGTGTTTCGCTCTTATAGATGCCTTAATGAGAGATGGGATGGTTGTAAATAATGTTTGCTGTATATTTTACCAAATAAAATTTAGAGCATCCAAAATTGTTATATTTTATTTTTTGTAAAACACCAACATGGACTACTACTACGACCCCCTATCCTTTTTTGGAAACCTGATTTGGTTTTTGCTACTGTTTTACCTAATTTTAGCCCCACAAATCCAGTATAGACAGCTAATGGCTGCAAGGAGAAATTTAATGAGAGCTATTGGTTCAAAGAGGGGTAGCAACGTCATATCTCTAATTCACAGGCAGGAAAGTATAGGCTTGTTTGGAATTCCCTTTTACCGATTTATAAACATTGAGGACTCCGAGCAAGTCTTAAGGGCTATAAGAACAACACCTAAGGATCAACCTTTGGATTTAATACTCCATACTCCCGGCGGATTGGTCTTGGCAGCAACACAGATTGCTAGAGCTATAAAGGAGCATCCAGCAAAAACTACAGTAATAATTCCCCACTATGCGATGAGTGGTGGAACACTAATATCTTTGGCTGCCGATGAGATAGTAATGGATCCGAACGCTGTGTTAGGCCCAGTTGATCCGCAACTCATGAATTATCCAGCACCTTCCATAATAAACGCAATCTCAAAGAAAGACCCAAAGGATATTGATGATCAAACGTTGATATTGGCGGATATTGCTGAGAAAGCAATCAATCAGGTTAGAGAATTCGTGTTCGACCTTCTAAAAGACAAGATGGGTGAGGAAAGAGCTAAAGAAGTCGCAAAGATATTGACAGAGGGAAAATGGACCCACGATTATCCGATAACCGTTGAAGTGGCTAGGGAACTAGGATTGAACGTCTCAACTGATGTGCCTCCTGAAGTTTACAAGCTTATGGAGATGTACCCACAACCCTTCATGCAAAGGCATCCCGGCGTGGAGTTTGTGCCCTCTCCCAAAAAGCAGGAAGCGATGTTAAACTTCAAATTCTAATTTTTTATTTTTATCTTTGCAATACGATACAGCTTGCATAGAGAGACAAAGATGCGAAAACAAAGATTAAATTTCCTCGCTATTATACACATCCATGTTCAATTTCAAGATTATCCAAGAGTATGGAAATGCCAGACTTGGTGTTGTGAAGACGAGACATGGCAAATTCAAGACACCAGTCTTTATACCAGTAGCAACCCTTGCTTGTGTTAGGGCTTTGGATAAGAGAGACTTAGACGAGATGGGGGCTGAAGTTATCTTAGCAAACACGTACCATCTGTTTTTAAGGCCCGGCGATGAACTGATAAAAAAACTGGGCGGATTGCACAAATTCATGAATTACGACAAGCCAATAGTGACCGACTCTGGTGGGTTTCAAGCCTTTTCTCTGGGATTTGGAATGGAGCATGGAGTTGGAAAGATCGCAAACAACATATTTTTGGAGGGGTTGAAAGAGATACCAATTAGAAAGGGTGAAAAATGGGCAAGCGTGGATGATGAAGGTGTAACATTCAAAAACCATATCAGTGGTGAGATTGTAAGACTGACTCCAAGAAAATCAATGGAGATTCAATCAAATCTTGGTTCTGATATAATATTTGCGTTGGATGAATGTACTTCACCGTTATCAGATAAAGACTATACCGCCAGAGCTCTAGAGAGAACTCACAGATGGGCGGAAGAGTGTTTAAAGCACTACAATAAAAAGCAGGCTCTGTTTGGTGTAGTGCAAGGTGGAGAATTCAAAGATTTAAGAATCAAATCAGCCAAATTTATGGCTGAGAAGGATTTTGCGGGATTTGGGATTGGCGGTTCTTTAGGAAAATCAAAGCAGGATATGCTGAACATAATCGAATGGGTTGTGCCTTTGTTACCCGATGAGAAACCTAGGCATTTGCTTGGAATTGGGGCAGTTGAGGACTTATTCAATTGTGTCGAAAGGGGTATTGACATGTTTGATTGTGTAGCTCCCGCAAGATGGGCAAGAAGGGGACATTTGTATGTCTCTCCCACTGAAGGTGGAAATGTGAAGAACAAGTTCAGAATACACATCCAGAATGCCAAGTTTAAGGAAGATGGAAATCCAATCGATAGGGAATGTGACTGCTACGTTTGTCAGAATTATTCAAGGGCTTACCTTAGGCATTTATACGTTTCAAACGAGCTCACTTATTTTAGACTCGCCTCGTACCACAACGTTTACTTCATACTCAGATTGATGGATAGAATCAGGGAAGCTATTAAAGAGAACAGATTTTATGAGCTAAAAAAAGAGTGGTTGGGTTACGTATGATTTGCTGAGTGAATGGAAAAATGATTGCCCTCTTAATGTGCGGTGGAAAAGGGAAAAGGCTTGGAATGGGTGAAAAACCATTAGTTGAAGTTTTGGGCAGGAGGTTGGTAGACCACATGCTTGATAATCTAATGGCGTTTGAAGTAATTGCAGTCACATCACACCACACGTCAAGAACCGAAAATTACCTAAAATACCAAGGAATCGAGTGCTACAGAGCAAAGGGTAGGGGTTTTGTTGAAGATTATATGGAAGCCGTAAAAGAATTAAGGATATTTGAACCTTTGATTGTTGCCTCCTCTGATTTGGTTATTTTCAAGGACAACCTCATCGAAGATATTGTTGCTTTTTACTTCAAATCCGATGTCAAAGCTTTGCAAACCGTATCTCAAAAACCGGTTGGAATAAACATAATCGACGGATACTTCATCGAAGAAGAGCAACACGAGGTTATTTACAAAATTGATATTAAGGATGCCATAAACATAAATACGAAGAGGGACATAAAAAAGGCTGAGGAACTATGGACGAGTTTAAGGAGAAGAGAGAGAGGTTGATAGAAAGACTCAGGCACGAGCTTGAGCTGAGCGATAAGGTTGTTGAGGCTATGAAAAAAGTTCCAAGACATCTTTTCATCCCTCCAGCTTATAGAAGTGAAGCTTATGTTGATACACCTTTACCTATCGGCAAGGGTCAAACGATTAGCGCCCCCCACATGGTTGCGATAATGTGTGAATTGTTGGATTTGAAAAAGGGAGACAAGGTTTTAGAGGTTGGAGCTGGTTGCGGTTATCATGCAGCCGTCGTTGCCGAAATTGTTGGGAGGGAAGGCAAAGTTATAGCCATTGAAAGGATTCCCGAATTGGCTGAAACGGCTAAAAGAAATTTGGAGGCTTTAGGATATGACAATGTTAAGGTTGTAGTAGGAGATGGGAGTAAAGGTTATGAAAAAGAGGCTCCATACGACAAAATATACGTGACAGCTTCAGCTCCAAAAATACCTGAGCCTTTGATAGAACAGCTTAAAGTTGGGGGCAAGCTTGTCATACCAGTTGGTGACTTCACTCAACACCTGTATGTGGTGGAGAAGGATGAAAAGGGTAAAATTAAAAAAGAAAACTGGGGTGCTGTAAGGTTTGTACCATTAGTTGGTGAGCATGGTTTTGAGGATTGACAATTGTTAATGATAAAACAACCACAAAAAGCAAGAGTTAAATAAAAATTGATTTTTCTTTGTCAAGGTGATAGAATGGATTTTATCGAAATCATCGAGAGGGGTGAAGCGGAAATCCACTACATACATCCCGATGACTTTAGAGAGTACGTGAGAGATAAGAAAAACAGGGAGATGAAAGACAAGCTGATGGATGAGAGAGAAGCTGTAAAGAAATTCGTTAGCAATGGAGACTACTTAGCGTACGACTTTTCATCGCTTACAAGGGGTCCACAAAGTCTAATAAGAGAAATAATTAGGCAAAGAAAGAAAAATCTTTGGGTCTGTGCCAAGTTTACATTGCTGGAAACAGTACTGCTCTCTGGAGCTGGCTGTGTTGATAAGATAGATGTGGGATTTTTGGGCTTCGGGCCTTACATAGCGAGAAAGGTGCAGAACGGGGAGGTTAAGGTTTACGATTGGAGTAATGGAAGCATTACGTACAGATTGGTTGCTGGGGCGATGGGAATTCCATTTATTGCAGCAAGGAATTTGTTGGGTACTGATACGCTAAAGCATTCAGGAGCGGTAGTTGTTAGATGTCCCTTTAGCAACACTCCAACTGCATTGATGCCAGCATTGAATCCAGATGTTGCCATAATACACGTGCAGGAGGCGGACATTTACGGAAACGCAAGGGTTTATGGGCCTACGGTGGCAACGTTAGAGACAGCAATGGCTTCAAAAAAGGTAATAATATCCGCTGAAAGGATAGTTGAGACGATAGAGTTTAGGAAAAATCCTTTGATGACAACGCTACCTTACTACTTGGTTGATGCCGTTGTTCATGCTCCATTTGGTGCCTATCCTGGAGGCACACAAGGCTACTACGAGATGGATTCTGAGCATTACCTAATGCTTACATCGATTGCCGATGACAATGCCATGCAGAAGTATTTGGAGGAATACGTTTACTCCGTTGACAACCACGAGGAGTTTCTGGCAAAGATAGGGATGGACAAACTAAAACAGTTGATTAGGAAGGCGGAGATTCTCGAGGGATATAGATGATGTTAGAAAGGTGATTAAAATGGGGGTTGAATTTACCGATACGGAGTTCATGATTTGTAATGCAGCAAGACTGCTTGAGGACTACAAGACAATATTTGTCGGATGGGGCATACCACAGGTAGTTGCAATTTTGGCTGAGAAGCTCTATACTCCAAACATCGTTCAGGTTTTTGAATTCGGCTCTGTAGGGCATCAAAGCAGGACTCCATTTTTGAGAGGTACGATGGGAGGTCCAACAAACACTTATAGGGCTATTCAGTGGTGCAGTATGAATCTGGCTTTCAGTTATGCTGCTGCCGGCTACATTGATTATGGTGTTTTGGGAGCAGCACAGATTGATAGATACGGAAACATCAATTCAACGATGATTGGTGATGACTACAACAAACCTAAGGTGAGATTTCCAGGAAGTGGTGGTGGAAACGAGGTTGCAAGTTTTTGCTGGAAGACCATATTTGTCATGGCGCACGAAAAGCGAAGATTTGTTGAGAGGTGCGACTTCATAACATCTCCCGGCCATAAAATGGATGGAAAGACAAGGGAGGAAGTTGGATTGGCAAGGAATTCAGGACCATATAGGTTGATTACATCAAAAGCCATGTTTGATTTTGACGAAGAAACGAAGGAGTTGAGGTTAATTGGTGTGCTTAAGGGTTTAACCATCGAAGAAGTCATCGACGACATGGGTTTTGAGCCGTTGGTGGCTGATGATGTTGTGGAATTGGAACCTCCAACTCAAGAGGAGCTTAAGCTTTTGAGGGAGGATATAGACCCGTATGGGCTGATAATAAGTAAAGGAGCCAAGTTCAAGGTTGAAATTTAAGATTTTTAATTTTTGATTTTTTTAGTTGTAGATATAAAAAATAAGATTAACTTCTTATCTCTTCCAGTACTTCTTTGGCTCTATCCATTCTAACTTTCTTTTCCCTAACCAACACCTCAACAACCTTGTCGATTTCATCTCCAACAGCACCAACCATCATTGCAATGTTTCTTGCATGCAACTCCATATGTCCCCTTTGTATGCCTTCAGTTGCCAAAGCCCTCAAAGCAGCGAAATTTTGAGCTAAACCAACAGCGGCAATTATCCTTGCAAGCTCCTCAGCAGTCTTTATCCCCAAAATCTTCAAAGCTATCTTAGAGAGTGGATTTACAGTCGTAGCACCGCCAACAATACCAACAGCCATGGGTAATTCAATTGTTCCGACTAAATCGCCATCTTCATTTTTCTCGTATGTAGTCAAAGGTTTATAACCATTTATTGCTGCATAAGCATGAGCACCAGCTTCTATAGCTCTAAAGTCATTACCAGTGGCTATAACAACTGCATCGATTCCATTCATTATTCCTTTGTTGTGTGTTGCACACCTGAATGGATCTGCCTTGGCAAAGGCGTATGCTTCCAATATTCCATCTACAACTTCTTCACCACCTATAGCTTCTTTATCAAAAACGGCTTTTGCCCTTGCAAGCCTGTAGGTGGCGAGATTTGATATAATTCTTAAATAAACCCTACCTTTGGTTATTCTTTCAATTAGTGGAGCTACAGCCTCACACATCGTATTCACAGCATTTGCACCCATCGCATCTTTAACATCCACAATTAAATGTACAATTAACATTTGCCCTCTTGTTGTCTCAATAACCCTAGCTTTAACATCCTTACATCCACCTCCCAGTTCGATAAGGACGGGGTCTTGCTCATTTGCCTTCTCAATTATCTCATCTTTGTGACTGTAAATTTCAAATTTGGCAGCATACGGATTTTGGAGTTTTGTGACCTGAATCTGCCCAATCATGGTTGAACCGCTGTAAGAT
Source organism: Archaeoglobales archaeon (assembly GCA_003662995.1). Lineage (GTDB taxonomy): Archaea > Halobacteriota > Archaeoglobi > Archaeoglobales > Archaeoglobaceae > B5-G16. Next base: position 28,768 of record QMZC01000001.1, on the reverse strand, counting down.
GTTGTAAACCCCCCCTTTACCCTTGCCATCCTCGCTGAATTGCTCGCTGCTGCTACAACACTTGGTTCTTCAATAACCATTGGGATTAAGTAGTCTCTTCCGTCAATCAGGAAGTTCGTTGCAATTCCAAAAGGCAGTTCAAACGTGCCTATGACGTTTTCAATCATTCTGTCAGCAACATCAATTGAAAGGGATGATGTATTGTAAATCAGATTCTTCTCCTCCTCACTCAATCCAGAAAACTCTGCTACCTTGTTTAGCCTTTCCTCAACACTCAACTTGTAGAAACCCTTAATTCTCGAAGATTTCATGCCTAAAATTTGAATAATAAATTTATAAATCTTCTGTTTGAAAATTGTCGATGCACTCTAAAGCTACATCTATGGCGGAGCATGCTTGGCATCTTGTACATCCAGCCTTACTTTTTGGCTTAATTCCATAACTTTTCATCATCTCAGCAATTTTAATGTAAACGTTCATCAAATATTCATAATCGCACATCTTTCGATTAACACTTGGAGAAGGACGGTATGGTACAACGAATGGTATTGCTCCAATCTCACACAGCATTGTGCATCCATCAATTAAACTCTCAAACGTCTCACCCAATCCAACGAGGAGCCATGAACTAACGTTCGACTCCTCAAATAGATTTAATGAGTACTTCAAACATTTCAAGTATTCTTCAATGGATGGTTTTTCTGGAACGACTTTACTCCTTATTCCCAAGTCGAAAGTTTCCACGTTCAAGCTGATAGCATCTGCTCCAGCATCGTAAAGAGAATCGATAAACCCTAACTTTTTTGGCGGTTCAACTTGAACTTGTATTGGAATGTTTGTTTGTTCCTTCACAGCTTTAACAACATTCGCAACCAACAAGGCTCCCTTATCAGGTGTTGGTGGTGTGCCAGTCGTTATTACCAAATGCCTATTTTTGTCTTCTTCAACCGCCTTTTCAACAACTTTGGCTATTTGTTCGGGCTTCTTTTCTTTCACAAAGTCCTCACCATACTCCAAACTGCAAAAGGCACACTTTCTTTTGTGACTGCAATGTCTTAATACAGACGTGACGAGTGTATCTACACCATCCAATGCCACAATTCTCTTCATTTCAATGCCATCAACGCAAAATTTGTAATATTCAGGCTCCTTAGGCACAAAAACGTCAGCTACGTTTTCACCATCCTTTAAAAGTTTATACTTACCTTTAACTTCAACAATCTCGTAGGGGGATAGTTTAGCAAAGTTTTGTGTGTATGGAGCGTTAACAACACAATCTTCTACTTTAAAACTCACGCCACCTACTGGACCTCCTCCACCTTTCCTCAACGGCTTTAGATTCCCCCTTATACCTTTAGTTAGCAAATCAACTTTGAGCTTAAACTGATTAGCAGATTTCATTTGTAACAGATAGGATACAATTAGAGAAATGATTTTCGTTAGTTATTTTAATTGTCCTTTCGAATCACATTGATGAGAGCCTTCTTAATAATAGGTAACAAAGCTGTCACAAAACCCTTCAATTTAAACGATTTAGCTGGAGGCGCTGGAAGGATGGATATCCTTTGTAGATTTGTTGCTCAGGCTTTATTTGTCTCTCACGGAATAAGGAAGGACGTTGAGGTTTACTTGCTATTACTTGGAAAGCCGGACCCGCCAAAGACAATCAAGATTGTTGGCAGTGAAGTAAAAACAATGGCTCCCGATGAGAGGAACATTGCAGGTTTGATAAGGAGAGCTTTGAAGGTTAAATGCGATAAAGATTGGAAAGAAAGTACTTCAGGCATTTACATTTCGAAAAAAGGGTTAAAAGATTTATTGGATGAGCTTAGCAAACGCTACAAAATTGTTTATTTAAGGGAGAATGGAAATGACATTCGAAGTTTTGTTGGTAAAGTTGACGATTGCCTTTTTGTTTTGGGAGACCATTTAGGATTGAAGAGAGAACAAGAGGAAGTTGTGCTTAGCTTTGCTGATGGTATTGTTTCTGTTTCACCAATTTCGTTACAAGCCGACCAATGTGTTGTTATCTTGCATTACGAGTTGGACAGACTCACATCCTAACATTCAAATTCTTCGACGAAATGAATATATCTAATTATCCACAATAATATTTGGAGATGCAGGTAAAAAAAAGAGATAGTTTCAGCTTTCTTGGGAAAGGGTTTGCTGGCTGTTAGACCTAAAAAGCAAAGAGTACTGATAGATTTTGGTGAGATTTATTTTCCCTTCTCTAAAGCAATTCTTGATGCAAAAGACGAGTTTGAAAGTAAGTACAATTGCAAAATAGTTGATAAGTACGCTTACGTTTCTGTCATTCCATCTCCCGTTGTTGAATGGATAAACAAAAATGGAGCTTTATGTTCTACTGACAAAGAATGCAAGAAAATGCTCTCTGAATGGGTGAATGCAAATTTTGTGGGTTTAATTAAGGATTTGATGCACGTTTTAAGTGATGAATGCACAATGTATCAAATAAGATTTTTGGAAGCTTAATCACTACCGTTACAAACCGATTTAGCAATTACGTTGAGACTTGCGATGGCATAGTATGTGTCTTCAAGTGTGGAAATACCGCCATGCCTTCTAAATCCACCGTCTCTATTTTGTAGTGATAAGATATAATTTAGTGTTTTATTAGCTGAAATAGTTGTAATTTAAAATTTTAAAGCATTGAAGAGCGTAAAACGTTTCTTCAAGGTATGGTGGATAGCCATTTGGCGTTTTTGTAAATCCACCGTCTTGTATTCATGTTGCTTGATGAAGGAAATAACGTCTTTATCAACTTCACCTAATACTGAAACGCAGTAGTAAGTTTTTTTGATATTTGAAGAATTTGTGCCAAACCCTTCATTTCTCCTAAATTTTTTGATAAAACTCTTAGCTCTGTTTACATCTTTACCAAGCAGTTTTAGTGAGTTTGTGATTAGATATACCTCCTTTAAAACGTTTGGCATCTCGAATGAACAAGTAGCAGTAGTACCCCTCTCTAAACTCACCTCTTTGTTAATTCTGTTTACAGCATTGTCTAACCTTTGAAGTAGAAAATCACTTAAGTCTGGCAAGTCTTCTTCAAGCAAATAAAGAGAGTTGAAGACGTAATAGATTGAATATATTTCTCTCTTTAAGCTATCAATCAAAAATTCTACAATTTTTTCTTTGTTGGAAATTCTCATTCCAATAGATTTCAAAATGTAAATGCCGTAGTACGTTTCTTGTAAGGTAAGGGGTAAAACATTGCAGAATGCAAAACCATCATCAACTTTTTTTTGAAATTACAAAGTTTTTTAGTCTTTCAGCGTTAAGTCTGTATAAGCTCTGCAATTCGCCCACCTCCAAAACAGGCGTCATCAGCCTAACGGCATTTAAGGCAGACACTACCTTTTTGTTTCGTTGTACATTTGTTATTTATTTCTTTTTTGTTTATTTATATTTTTGAAATTCTGATAAATTAGTAACATTCAATACTCAAAAATGTTTATCCCCCATGCCAATCCACCACCAAATCCAATTAATGCGATTACATCTCCTCTCCTCACTTTCCCCTTTTCTACTGCATCGTTTAGGGTTATAGGAATAGAAGCACATGCTGTGTTACCATACTCTTCAATGGTTGTGTGCGTTTTATATTCGGGGATTCCAAGAGATGTCATAATCTCTCTAATGATTCTTAAGTTTGCTTGGTGAAAAATAAAAAAATCACGATCTTCTACACTAAATTTAGCTTTTTTAAAAGCCTTAAGAACCTCTTTTGGAATTCTTTGTGTTGCAAAGTTCCATACACCCTTCCCGCCCATTTTGAAAGTATGCATGCCCATGCTAACAGTTTCGTAACTTGCAGGATATCTTGCCCCACCACTTGGAATTTGAATCATGTTCCAACCGTTTCCATCACTTTTGAGGTAATTGAAGAAAGCAGAATCTCCTTCTTTGAGAAATATCGCTCCCGCTCCATCACCAAATATAACGCAAGTTTTACGATCAGAAAAATCCAAAAACCTCGAATACGCTTCAGCCCCTATAACCAAAGCATTTTGCACCTCGTTGCCCACAAAACGAGAAGTAACAGCTAAAGCATAATTAAAACTTGAACAGAAATTCATTACATCAAATACTCCAGCATTCTTGGCCCCCATTTTCATCTGTGTTATACATGCAGTTGAGGGAGCAATCAAATCTGGTGTTGTTGTTGCCAAAATTATCATTTCTACTTCTTTAGGATTAATTTTAGCTTTAGTTAGGCAGTCTAAAGCAGCAAAAGTAGCGAGATCAGAGGTCGCTTGATCGCTCCTCAGAAACCTCCTATTTTTAATCCCGATTTTCTCTCGTATCCACTTATCAGTTGTGTCAATCCTTTCTTCGAAGTATGAATTTGGAACAACTTTATCTGGGAGGTATGCTCCAGTTGAAATTATCGAAACCATGTCGTTTGTAAAATTCAAATTATTTAATATTAACTGTTCGACGAATTACTAATCGACATTAGACGATGTAGGTAAAAGAATAATAACTCAAAAAAGATTATATGCTTTGCATTAACATCCTTCGATGCCTAGGAGGGAGGACATAAAGAAGATCATGGTTATTGGTTCTGGACCTATTGTAATTGGTCAGGCTGCTGAATTCGATTATTCTGGCAGTCAGGCATGTAAAGCTTTGAGGGAAGAGGGTTATGAGGTTGTGTTGGTCAATTCAAATCCTGCTACAATCATGACAGACCCAGAGATGGCAGACAAAACGTACATCGAGCCGTTACACGCATCAATCGTGGCGAAAATCATTGAAAGGGAAACTCCTGACGCATTACTTCCAACCTTGGGTGGACAGACTGCCTTGAATTTGGCAGTGGAGCTTGGAGGGATGGGTGTTTTGGATGAGTATGGTGTTGAGTTGATAGGAGCCAAATTGGATGCGATAAAAAAGGCTGAAGATAGGGAGTTGTTCAAAGAATCGATGAATAGGATTGGTTTGGATGTGCCTAAGAGCGAGATAGCCAACGACGTTGATGAGGCTTTGAGCATTGCCGATGAAATAGGTTATCCTGTCGTTGTTAGACCGGCTTTTACCTTGGGCGGAACAGGTGGGGGTATAGCTTACAACAGGGAAGAGTTGAGAGAAGTGGTAGAAAAAGGCTTGGAAATGTCGTTAATCAACCAAGTTTTGATTGAAGAAGGAGTTATAGGCTGGAAGGAGTTTGAATTGGAGGTTATGAGGGACTTGGCTGACAACGTTGTCATAATCTGTTCAATTGAAAACTTCGACCCCATGGGTGTGCATACAGGAGACAGCATAACTGTAGCTCCAGCCCAAACGTTGACAGACGTTGAATATCAAAGACTTAGGGATGCTGCAATAGCCATAATAAGGGAAATAGGGGTTGAGACTGGTGGCAGTAACATTCAATTTGCAGTTCATCCAACAAGCGACAGATTTGTGGCTATAGAGATGAATCCAAGGGTTAGTAGGTCGTCTGCATTAGCATCGAAAGCCACGGGCTTCCCAATCGCCAAGATTGCTGCTAAGTTGGCTGTAGGTTATACGCTCGATGAGATACCGAATGACATCACAAAAGAGACGCCAGCAAGCTTTGAACCGACAATTGATTATGTAGTGGTTAAGATTCCGAGGTTTGCTTTCGACAAATTCTCGACTGCCAATCAAATCTTAGGCAGTCAAATGAAGAGTGTTGGCGAGGTTATGGCTATAGGCAGGACTTTTGAGGAGGCTTTACAAAAAGCGTTGAGAAGTTTGGAAATTGGCAGGCATGGTTTGGGGGCGGATGGTAAAGATGTAAATCCAACAAGGGAAGAGATTATTCAAAAATTGGTAAATCCAAATGCTGATAGGGTGTTTTACATAAAGTACGCCTTAAAAGCTGGATTTGATGTTGACGAGATATACAATCTAACGAAGATTGATCCTTGGTTTATTGAGAAAATTAAGAACATCGTTGAGGTTGAAGAAAAGTTGAGAGGTTTGGCTAAGACGCATAAGTTTGATGAATTGCCTAAAGATGTTATTCTGGAAGCTAAAAAGTATGGTTTTTCAGACAAACAAATTGCACACATCTTCAATGTCAGCGAGAGGGATGTTAGAAGGAAGAGAAAGAGCTTGGGGATAACAACGGTGTTCAAGATGGTTGACACGTGTGCTGCTGAGTTCGAGGCAAAAACCCCCTATTATTACTCAACCTACGAGATGGACAACGATGCAATTCCGACTGACAAGAAGAAAGTTATGATCCTTGGTAGCGGACCAAACAGGATTGGACAGGGTATAGAGTTTGATTACTGCTGTGTTCATGCTGTCTTAAGTTTAAAGGATGAGGGATACGAGACGATAATGGTAAACTGTAATCCTGAGACAGTTTCAACTGATTACGATACATCTGGCAGGCTATACTTTGAACCCATAACCCATGAGGATGTGATGAACATATACGAAAACGAGAAGCCTGAAGGAGTAATCGTGCAGTTCGGCGGTCAAACACCATTAAACATCGCAAAAGAATTGGAAGAGAGTGGAGCCACGATCCTGGGCACGTCAACAGATTCGATTGATTTGGCTGAAGACAGGGAGAGGTTTGCTGAATTAATAGAGAAACTGGGAATTCCACAGCCCGAAAACGGTATTGCCCACAGTATTGAAGAGGCAAAGGAGATTGCTAAAAAAATAGGATATCCTGTCTTAGTTCGCCCTTCCTACGTTCTTGGCGGTAGGGCGATGGAGATCGTTTATGATGAGGAAACACTTGAGAACTACATAATGGAGGCTTTGGAGGTAAGCCCAGAAAAGCCAATCTTAATTGACAAGTTTTTGGAGGATGCTGTAGAAATTGAGGTTGATGCCCTTTGCGATGGTGAGGAGGTTGTTATAGGCGGTATAATGGAGCACATTGAGGAGGCTGGCATACATAGCGGAGATTCTGCATGCGTCTTACCACCAATTTCCGTACCAAAGGAGACGATAGACACGATTGTAAATTACACGAAGAAGCTCGCTTTAGCCTTAAAAGTTGTTGGGTTGATAAACATACAGTATGCGGTTAAGGGCAACAAGGTGTACATACTGGAGGCAAATCCAAGGGCAAGCAGAACAGTTCCGTTCGTTAGTAAAGCTACGGGCATTCCATTGGCAAAGATAGCTGCAAAGCTCATGATGGGCAAAAAGCTTAAGGAGTTGGGGATTAAAGAGAGACTAAATCTAAAGCACGTAGCAGTCAAGGAAGTCGTTTTCCCATTCATTAAATTACCGGGCGTCGATCCAGTTTTAGGCCCAGAAATGAAGTCAACTGGAGAGGTTATGGGGATTGATTACAACTTTGGAATAGCATATTACAAAGCCCAGCTTGCTGCTGGGATGAAGTTGCCAACAGAGGGGACTGTTTTTGTTAGTGTGAGGAAAGAGGATAAACAAAAAATATTACCTGTTGCTAAAAAACTTAAAGACATGGGATTTACGATTACTGCAACTAACGGAACCGCTGAATTTTTAAAGGAGAACAGCATTGATGCCAAAATTGTGTTGAAAGTAAGTCAAGGAAGACCGAACATATTAGATTTGATAATAAACAAGCAAGTTGATTTGATAATCAACACGCCAAGTGGTAAAAGAGGGAAGACTGAAGGTTATTACATAAGGAGGGCAGCAGTAGATTATGGAATTCCGTACATAACAACTGTTAGTGGTGCGATGGCTGTTGTGAAAGGAATAGAGGCAGTGAAGCATGCAATGACTATAAAATCAATTCAGGAGTACCATGAAATTTGACGAGTTTAATTACAATTACATTGAAGAAATTGAAAGTTTCGCTAAGATAGACTGTTATAGGGATAGAAGGGTCGGGAAGCCTGAAGTTGTGTTTGCAGAAGGTAAGAATGCTAAAGAAGTAGTTGAAATCGTTAGAGGGTATTTGAAACACGTCAATGCGGTTTTGGTTACAAGACTTAATCAAAAGCAAGTGGATGAATTGAAGAAGTCCTTTGACAAAGTTTACATTAACGAAAAAGGCAGGATAGCAATAATCGGGGAATTAAAGAAAGAGAGAATGGGGAAAGTTGCAATATTAACGGCAGGCACATCAGACATTCCTGTTGGTGAAGAGGTGGCGACAACAGCAGAATTTTTAGGCTTGGAAGTTTTAAAATTTTACGATGTTGGTATCGCTGGTTTACATAGGCTAATTGAACCAATAAAGAAGATTAAGGATGAAGATGTTGATGTTGTAATAGCTATAGCTGGAATGGAGGGAGCATTACCATCTGTCGTTGCAAGTTTAATTGATTTGCCGATTATAGCAGTTCCAACCTCTGTTGGATACGGTGTGAGTTTAAAGGGCATATCTACACTTTTTGCGATGCTTCAAAGCTGTTCTTCAGGTGTTGCCGTTGTTAACATTGACAACGGATTTGGTGCTGCCGTTTTTGCCCATCTTGTTATCCAGAGAATCAATATAAAACGTTCTAGAGAGTAATGTTTGTCCATTTCTACAATCTACAATTTTTACAGTTATTGTGCCTGTTTCGTTGATTGGTATTACGTTCGTATTGTAAAAAACATACTTGTTTTTTGCAGTCTCAACCACAACGTACGTTTTAATATTTTCGTAGTTTTTTATAATGATCTTTCCATCTTCTCTCTTTATGAAGTAGCTTACGGGATATTTATAAACAATACTATTTCCCAATTCGCACATACTGAAGTGAAGAATACTTAAGCAAATTGCGATTAGGAGAAAAACGCTAATACTATCAGCGCCTTTGCTCATAAAAATTAGATACATTATGCATATATAATATTTTCCAATTAATTTCTAAAATTAATTAATTTTTGGCGTTGTATCAGTAATATTTAAATTCTGTTGATTATTGGTAATGTAATGCTCACGGTATTGATGCTTAGCCTTGTTGCACTTTCAGGATTAAATGTAACTTTAGCCGATGTGGTATATTCACAAGACAACGTTACGGTTGTTTTTCATTACTCCCTCGACCCCTTTCAAAAAATTAACGCTTTTTTGTTTGGGTGTGATGATGTTGGCAATGTGGTGTTGAGTTTGTTGAGTAACAGTACTGATTTTAAGATTGTAAAAGTGGATTCAACACACGCAGTTCTTGAATTTAACATAATCAATGAAGGTGATTACTACTACTTCCAAGGTGTGAACCTTACAACACCCCTGCCTATTAGAATTAACATAAATAACAGCATTATGTTCCAAATTAACGACTCAACAAGGATTCCTGAGATGTACGTGTTTAAGTAGAAACTTCAATTCCAACTGCGTTTAAAAACTTCTTCTTGATTGCCTCTGTAATTAACTTACTCAGAGATTCTCTGTCTGTCACCTCACCAAATATGCCCAAGGGAATCTGACCACCAGCAGCATGTGCATGACCGCCTGCACTTCCAACATCACCAAAAGCCCTCTTTAAGACTTCTCCAATGTTTATCCTCACATCTCTGTTTCTTGCTGACAGATAAACCATGTCTTTTAGAATTCCAAATACTAAAACTGTTGAAATGCCTTCAAGCCTTAAAAGGAAGTCTGCAGCCTGCGGTAGTGAATCTCTATCATTGATAAATCCAGCAAAAGTGATTAAAAAGCTCGAATAAACCTGTCTGTTTTTGATAGCCATTCCCAATACATCTAGAGTTTCTGTTGAGATTGCTGGACCCTCCATCTTCTCGATCATCTCGTGATCAACAAATGGGTACAGAAAAGCTGCTGCCGTAAAGTCTGATGTCCTCGTGTTTCTTTTAAACTCATCTGTTTCACTTTTAATTCCAAAGAAAAGAGCCGTGGCTAAAGTTCTGCTTGGAACAATCTTTAATTGCTCCAAATACTCCGTCATTATTGTCGCTGCCGCTCCAACATCATCTCTAAGATCAACGTATTCAGCCTCGACACCTTCGGCGGGATGGTGATCGATAACGATGCTCAACTTAACGTCCTTAGGAATGGAATTGTTCGCTCCAACATTTGATGAATCCACCAAAGCAAACTTTGAATAGTTGCTCAAATCAGCCTCATCAGCTCTGATTAATTCAATCTCAAGCAGGTTTACCATTGCTCTATTCTTTTGATGGAATATTTCACCATAGTAAAGAATGTCAGACTCAACACCAAAGTGTTTGGCTATCTCCTTCAAAGCTAGGGCGGATGAAATAGCATCTGGATCGGGGTTGTCGTGAGTAAATATCCCAAGTTTTCCGTCTATATTTTTCAAAACTTCCTTGAATTTTTTAACCCTTCTATAAGTATCAATTTCTTCAACAGCATTTATTATGGCGTTTTTCATCGCATCTTGTGGTGTTACAACGAAATCAGCGCCCAAAACCTCCAGTTCCTCCTTTGTTTTTTGATTTGTTGCCCTAGAAATTATGAAAATTTCTTTACTCAATTTCCTAATCTTTTTGATAGCCTCAGCATTTATTTCCACACTCGGCGTTAAAACCAAGATCACGGAAACCTTGAAAATGTCTATCGTTTTGTAAATTTCATCCTCTGTTGCATCACCCACTATTGCATCATATTCCTGATCTTTCAAAACCTCAATTCGTTCAACTGATGAATCAATAGCCAAAACTCTCTTGTTTTTTCTTGCAAGCTCTTTAATCACACTAAATCCCGTGGCACCACAACCAATTACTACGTATTCATAATCCTTATCGTGTTCATCTTCATCCATTTCGAAAATTCCTTTTACCAAGGAATATTTAAAAGTGTTGTTAAAAATGCAGATGTATAAAAAATCCAAAACATCGAAAGTTTTAAAAAGCAGTTTGTTAACTCTTTATTAGCCTAATGGCTTTTTTAAAATTCAAAAAGTAAGAAGTGATAGAGTATGATGCAGGACAAGATATATAAAGGAACTACAACCGTAGGATTAATCTGTAAGGACGGGATAGTGCTGGCTACCGAAAAAAGAGCTACTATGGGAAGTTTTATAGCAAGCAGGAGGGCTAAAAAAATTTACCAGATTGCTGACAGAATAGCAATGACAACTGCTGGAAGTGTTGGAGATGCACAGTTCTTGGCAAGGTTGATAACTGTAGAAGCTAATCTCTATGAAATAAAAAAAGAAGAAAAACCATCGGTCAAAGCAATAGCGACGATGACTTCCAACTTGCTAAATTCAGTAAGATACTTCCCCTACTTCGTGCAATTGCTCATAGGTGGTGTTGACGATAGGGGGGCGAGTGTTTATTCCATAGACCCAATTGGCGGGGCTATTGAAGAGAAGGATATTGTCGCTACGGGTTCTGGAAGTTTAACAGCATATGGCGTTCTTGAAGACAGATTCACACCAGAGATGGATGTTGATAATGCGGTAGAGCTTGTAGTAAGAGCAATTTACTCAGCGATGAAAAGGGATTCTGCTTCTGGAGATGGGATCGATGTTGTAAAGATTACTGAGAAGGAATATTACCAATACACGCCTGAAGAGGTTGATGAGGTTATTAAGAAGTTTTCAAAGTAGGATTGTTTGGTATATTAAGGAATGACAAAGAAGTATTTGTCTGAGTTAAAGCAGAAAGTAAAGGAATCGTTGCCTGTAAATGTAAAAGTAAAGAACATTGAGTTTGAGGGGCCAGTTTTGGTTATCTACGTTGAAAATCCTCAGGAGTTTGCTGAAGTTGACGTAGTCAAAAAACTTGCGAAGGATTTGAGGAAGAGAATTATTGTAAGACCCGATCCCAAGAGTTTGAAACCGCCAGAAGAAGCTAAGGAGATAATAAAACAAATAGTTCCTGAAGATGCCAACATAACAAACTTTTTCTTTGACGAAGAGAATGGAGAGGTAATCATAGAAGCTGAGAAACCTGGAGTTGTCATAGGAAAACAAGGAATCACATTCAGAGAAATAATGAAAGCTGTTGGTTGGAGTCCTAGAGTTATAAGAACTCCACCAATCCAATCCAAAACGATTAGCAACATAAGGAACTATTTATTGAGTGTTAAAGATGAAAGGAAGGAAATTCTAAAGAGAATTGGTGAAAAGATACACAGAGGAACGATATACGATGAGAAATGGGTGAGAGTCACATTTTTGGGTGGTTCAAGAGAGGTTGGGAGGAGTTGCTATTTACTACAGACTCCTGAAAGCAAGGTACTGATAGAGTGTGGTGTCAATGTTAGCAACATCCAACATTCTCCCTACCTATACATTCCAGAAATCCAGCCTTTGGATAGTATTGATGCGGTCGTCATTACACATGCTCACTTAGACCATTGCGGGCTAATTCCAATATTGTACAAGTATGGGTACAAGGGACCAATCTACATGACTCCCCCAACGAGAGATTTGATGGTGTTGCTACAGTTGGATTTCATTGAAGTTGCTGCAAGGGAAGGTAATCCAACACCTTACGAATCATCTTTTATAAGGGAAGCATTAAAACACACGATAACTTTGGATTATGGAGTTGTTACAGACATAAGCCCTGATGTGAGGCTCACTTTCTACAACGCTGGACACATCTTAGGCTCTGCAATCGCACACTTCCATATTGGTGAGGGATTGTACAACATCGCTTTTACTGGTGATTTCAAGTTTGAGAGGACGAGATTGTTTGATAGAGCCGAAATTCACTTTCCAAGGCTGGAAGCTTTAATCATGGAGGCAACGTACGGTGGTAGCAACGACTTCCAGCCGAGCAGAAAGGAGGCTGAGGAAAAACTCGTTCAGATTATTGATAGAACAGTAAAAAGGGGTGGAAAGGTTTTAATCCCAACGTTTGCCGTTGGTAGAAGTCAGGAAGTGATGATTGCGTTGGAGGAGGCAATAAGGAATGAGAAACTTGAGGAGACTGTAGTTTATCTTGATGGAATGATATATGAGGCTACAGCCATACACACAGCCTATCCTGAATACCTGAATGCCCACCTCAGGGATTTAATTTTCCACCACGGCGTAAATCCATTTATAAGTGAGAGCTTTGTTAGAGTTGACTCACCATCAAAGAGGCAGGAGGTTATTGAAGATTCCACACCATCAGTAATCCTTGCAACCTCTGGTATGTTGAATGGTGGGCCTGTGATGGAGTACTTCAGAGCTTTAGCTCCTGATGAAAGAAACACGTTGGTCTTCGTTGGTTACCAAGCTGAGGGGACCTTGGGCAGGAGAATACAGAAGGGATGGAAAGAAGTTCCATTCCCGACTAATGGAAGGAGAGAGGTTGTAGAAGTTAAGATGGAGATTGAGACCGTTGATGGCTTCTCTGGACACTCAGATAGAAAGCAGTTGATGAACTACGTAAGGGCTTTAAGCCAAAAGCCTGAAAAGGTTATAACGGTTCATGGAGATGAGAGCAAGTGCATCGACTTGGCATCAAGCATTTACAAGACTTACAGGGTTGAAACCAAAGCACCAATGAACCTTGAAACGATAAGGTTTATTTGACATGATACTCAGTATAGTTGGAGATTCTAAGAGTGGAAAAACAACGATAGTGACAAGATTAGTTTCTGTTTTAAAATCGAAGGGTTTGAAAGTTGTTGTTGTAAAGCACACCCACGGTTTCGAGATTGATAGGGAAGGAAAGGATTCTTGGAAGATTTACCAGAGTGGGGCTGATGTTGTTTTATCATCTAAAAATAAGCTGGCTTTGATTAAAAGGCAATACAACGAGGATTTTGATGAGATTTACGAGCATTATTTGAAGGATTACGATGTTGTTATTACCGAAGGATTTAACGATGCTGGGAAGGATAGGATTGTTGTTTTGAATAGTGGTAATTTAGAGAGGTACAAAAAGGGTAAGATATTGGCGGTAGTGTCTGATGTTTCAATTGATGGCTACGTTTGTTTCAGGAAGGATGAATTGGACGGATTGGTTGAATTTGTTTTAAAATACTTGAATGTTTTAAGCTAGCTTTTCCCTAATTTTGTGCAGCAACTCTGCTGGAGTCCTAATTGGATAATCTATTTTGCTTAGGATGTCTTCAATTTTCTTGCCCTTTATAATCATTCCTTTAAGCCTCTCTATCAATTCATCCTTGCCAACTGGAAAATCCAATCCTTTTACCTTAGCCAATACATGTACAGCCCAATCTATGTCCAGCACTTCGATTTCCTAATTCTTTATAACCACTTCTTCTTCATCCAACCTACCTTCTCTCTTCAATTTGTTGTAAGCAAGCTTCGCAATCCCACCGGCAATGTGTTCATTTGGCTTTTCCAATTCACCTTCCAAGTACTTTTTCACTTTTGCCTCATCAGCAGTAGCGATGTTCTTTGCAGTCTGTTCCGTAATTCCCAACTCTCTTGCAATTTCAGCATAAGTTTTAAACGCCTCATTCTTCAAAACGATGACGTATGAAGATTCTGCTAACGACGGTAGCCAAGTAAGATTTCTGTATTCTATGAGTTTCTTCAAACCACCTAGGATGTTCAAACACTCCAAAAATACCTTTTCAGCCATTTTATCAACATTCCCACCCTTAGGCTTTGCAATTATCTCCATTTTCATCACCTCCTTTTGTTTTATGTTAAATTTAACGAAATAGAAGTAATTAAGAGCAAGCTATCTATGTTCCTATTGGTTATTTGGGTTCTTAGCTTTTATGCTGTATAATTTTATTTTTACTCTGTTTCTAAATTTTTTAATTTAACTTTATTGATAAGCTGAAAACATACTCAAAAACATGTCAACAGAAGATTTGATTGAGACTTGCCTGAACTACTCTCTCTTCGGAGACGTGCCCCTCTACAGCGATCTGTAAGATTTGAGAAGATGGTAATCGATTCAATGGATTGCAAGCCCTCATGAGGCGTCCTATGCGGAATCAATTTGCAAAGAAAGTCTGAATTATCATTTGCCCCTCATTTTATGTATTCATTGAGTGGAGCGATTATATCGTTTGCAACCGTCAATTTAGAGGATTTTAAAATTAAAAATTTCAAATGAAATTATTCGATCCTCTATTTTCTCCTTAGTAAATACGCCACTGCTATCAATCCAGCAATCGCGAATATCATCTCAAATCCCGGTTGTATTTGGGTAGGTTTTTCTTTAGGCGTTTCAGCTTGTATTGGTTTTGTAGGCATTTTTTCTACGGTTTTAGTTGGCGTTACAGTTTCCATAGATGTTGGAGTTTCAGTTGGAGTAGTTGTTGCTGTTTCCTCAGGAGTAGGCGTAATTTCAGGACTCGGTGTTGCAGTTTCAGTTGGTGTCTTTTCAGGAGCGACCCCTTCAACGTAAATGCTAAAATCTTCGCATTTAGAATCAAAAGAAGACTCTACACATATCGTTATTGTATAATTCCCTGTAATCTCGTCTTTGGGGACTGTCACGCTAACATTTCCTTCACCCCCATAATTCACGGTTCCAACTTTGAAAGATGTGGAGTTCCACCCTTCTGGGGTTGTTACAGCTATAGTAGCTCCAAGGGATGAATAAAATGTCGCTTCAAATTCTACCGAAACGTTGAAGGTTGTGTTTTCTGACACGATTGGAGGATAGGAAGCAGTTATTGATGTTATTTCTGGTGAGGGTGAATAAGCACCTTCAGACGGAGTTGGTGTAGGTGTAGGTTCTTGTCCTGGGATGTATCCTTCCACTTGTGGCGCTCCCCCTGAGAAGTGGGAGATTATAAACCAGATCATGTTATCTGTAGTGTTCCTGTAGCAAGCTCCTGAAGGGTTTAAGGTTGTATAAGTATCACTACACGTAACACCGTCACCAAAGTAGTCTAAGTTGAAATCTCCATACCCCAATGCAATTACATCGGACGTGCTATTAACGCTTGCATTCCAAATAACGTTGAATTCATCATCGTACAGGTACTTAAACTTAGTTTTTACCGGAGCGTTTTCACTTAGTTTGCTCTCATTGTATGGTATCCCGATTAAAGCGTAGTCGTAGATTTCTGGTGCAAACGAACCAACTTTCCAGACTTCAGCAAATGTATCTTGTGTTGTTATGTTTTCTGTTGCATTGGGTGAGAATTGAGCATCGGGAGGTCCAGAGTTAATTAAATCAACGTTAATAAATTCTACAACCATACCTGATTTTTGCTCCGTTCTTATGTTTAGATTTCCAGCCATTAGAGCCTTTAATGGGTTGAAATTGGATGCGTTACTTACTTCATATATTATGCAATCCGAAGATGGATAGGGTGTGTTACAGTTTGAATTGCTCTTTATAAACTTCAAGCTAAGGTTTTGTAATGGACTATTGGTTTCTGGGTCTTTAAACTCCATTTTTGGAAGAACTAAAGTTATTGTATCGTTACTTGTAAGCAGGGTTGAGCTAATTGTTTTCTTCCTAGGTGGAGATTTCGGAGTAAATATGTTTAAAATTACACTGCTACCCTGAATTATGGGTATATCGATGTAGTTTTGGGACTGAGATGAGAATATGTAAGTCCTTGAGCCCGTAGGCTCCGTTATGTTTGCTTCCACGAATACACCGGTGATGTTGTAGCCATTGTCATCAACGAAGACAAATCTTGTTTTACTCGTATTAACGTCTCCACCCGTCCTGTATGTACCGTAAAGCGGATATAAAGTTATATCTTGCTGTATGTCGGCGCTGTACGCTGTAATTTCAACACTCCCACTGTAATATCCCGAATCGTTTTTGGCATATGCAATAAGCACGTATCTTATTCCATTAGGCATCCCAGGTAAATGTAAAGTGTAACTATCCTGACTAATTTGTGGATTGAAGGCGGCATTAAAGTCCCTTGGGAAAATAGAACCTATACCTATGTAAGCCGTTATGTTGTAGTATTCTGCGTTTGTAACGCCTAACATGTGTCCAGTTACCGTTACCATGTTAACTGTCAAGTTCGCATTTATGTACTTACTTCCACTCGCATCGTTCCATGGATATGTCGTGGGAGGGGTGCCATTTTGTAAATTACGATGTCGTAGTCTCTTCCTGCTGGAAGCAGAATTGAGTAGTTTTGAGGTCCAACGTTTGAAAGGACTTTAATAGGCATCTTCGCACTCCTGTCAAATATCTCAGCATTGAAGGTTGTCGCTCCCGATGCATTATGGGCATGTAAGGTCAGATTTGCAGCTTCCACAAGAAACATGTTAATACTTGTTTCATTTGGTTCAAAGGGAAGTGGCCCGGGCATAGGTGGTAAGAGGGGGGTTGTGAGGGTTCCTTGTTGGTTTCTTGCTCCTATATGATACACTGACCCAAGAGGGTCGGTGGTATCGTTGAATACTATTTCGTAATAACCAGTGTCATTTGATGTTGTCGTGTACGTCCATCCAGTAGTTGGTGGTCCTCCTTCTGTTGGAATTTCCTCTTCAACTTCAATTATGGCATTCGGAACGGGTTGACCCGTCTCCAAATTGTAGATGTGTCCGCTTCTACTTCTGTAATACAAAATCCAAGTTTGTGCATTTTTTGTCTCATTTTCATAACCGGCAGTATTGTTACATGTAATAGAATACTTTATTAATCCCCAATCTGGAAAACCGGTGAAATTTGTGTATTCATAGAGCCTAGATGTTGAGTTGTATTTTATTTGGAATGTAGATGTGTAGATAGATGTCTTTGCATGCTGTTTGAAGTTTATTGTAATGTTGCAAACACCACCTTGTGAGTCGTCTATAGGACTTCCAAGATGCGTGTAGTTTGCCATAAATGTTACAGATTGGTTTGCATACGTTGCAGAAAAGTGCAAGTCTATCGTTGTCTAAAGTAACGTCTATCTGAGGAGCTTCAACAGAATTTTTAGCATTGTCGTATGCCTTTGCTATTAAGGTGTAAGGACCATCTGCCAAACCCGAAGTGTCCCAAGTTACATTCCAAACTCCGCTATACCAAATTCCATTGTGCTGTTGTCCGGAAATTGGGGAAGTTGATGAACCTATAAGGACGTTTCCTGACCCGTTGTTATAGTAGAAGATTACATTTGCGATTCCCGAACCACCCTCCTCATGAAATGCAACTTTAATTTCCACATTTCCATAAACCGAAGAAAGTGGTTTTGGTGTTTCGAAGAAGTCGAAGAGCGGTGGTGTTTTATCTATTATCAAAAACCTTGTAGCAGTACTGTATGCCATTCCGTCTGTATCATTCATCCAAGCGTAATACCAGTAGGTGCCATCCTGATATTTACTAACGTCAATTGTATGATTCAACGTTGAAGTTATGTTGTATTCTGTTCCGCTGAAGTTAAGTAAGACGGTGTCATAATTTGAAATCGTGTGGGTTACGTTTATCGTCACGTTTGAATTCGTGGCACTCCCGCTTTGTGGGGTTGGCGAAACAAAATAGATGGCAAGCAATGGCAGATAATCCCCTCCATTTTGTATATTACCACTTGAATTGTAAGGTATTGGATCATCTGAGATTCCATTTCCATCGTAGTCGTCTCCCTGATAATCGCTCCAGAAGTTACCTCCAATGCATGCTCCTCCGATTATGTTTGGTCCAGATAAGCAGTTTAAGGTAGTATTCCAGTAATTGTACCCACTATCAACAATATTATTCTGATAATTGGCAAAGAAGTTGTTGTAAATTAGGTTATATGAGCCTGATATCTGAATTCCTATGTTGTTACCAACGATTTTATTTGATGAAATGTTACAGCCTTGAATATTTCCTACATACACACCAATTGTACCATTACGTATTGTAAAGCCAGTTACGTTGACATAATTAGCACTTATATTAAAAACGGGTTTTGTTGTTGCACTCCACTAACATTTGTTTGTGAGAAACCATGTACCCCAACTAAGCTCAATGTTTTGTCCACAACCACGTTTTCATTGTAGTCTCCAGGACAAACATAAAATTGTGTCTCCTGGATATGCACTGTCTATAGCCTCCTGAATTGTTGTATTAGCATTGCTAATTGACATACAAGTACAATTTCCATTTCCGCTTTGATCTACACAAATTACCGCAGCAGAAACGCTTTCTACCAACAATAAAAGCATAATTAGTGCTATTGGAGTTTTAACAACGCCATTCATATCCACTCCTCCGCTTCTAAATTAGATGAAAAGGTGCGTTTTGCACCTCAAATTTTAATCATTAATTCTTTTAAAAAATAAAAAATTTTCGGTTATTATACTATCTCACATTATACTATCTCACGTAAAGTTTAGAACAGTTCGTGGAGATTGTGATAGTCCTAAAAAACATGGTTAATTTAAAAACAGAATCGAGACTACAAAACTTTATATTCTCTAAGTAGTTGAAACGTAGTTGAAACTTAATCAAGTTCTCAGGTGATAATATGCGAATAGTAATGAAGTTCGGGGGTACGAGTGTAAAGGACGGAAAGAGCATTTTACACTGTGCAAATTTGGTCAAAAAATTCTCAGACAATGAAATTGCTGTTGTTGTTTCTGCAATGGCTGGTATAACAGATTCGTTAATTCACGCTGCCCAAAAATGTTATTCTGATCCATCTCCCGGATTTATCAAACTCTTTAGTGCTGAAATGACGAAAAAGCATTATGAGGCGATTGAAGGGGCTGTAAAAAATAGAGATTTGAAGGCAAAGGTTATGGAAGTAATAGACAGACACATAGATGAGTTGGAGAAAGTGCTGTTGGGCATAAGCTATCTAGGTGAATTGACGAGGAGAAGTGAGGATTACATAATATCGTTTGGTGAAAGACTCGTAGCTCCAATCTTCTCCGCATCGCTACTTTCATTGGGTGTCGATTCTGTAGCTTTGACGGGGGGAGATGCAGGAATAATTACCGACAGAAACTTCGGAAGGGCAAAGCCTTTACCAAAGGTTTATGAAGTTGTAAAAACCAGATTAGATCCACTAATTAGGATAAAGAAGACTGTCCCAGTAATCACAGGTTTTATTGGGATAACCGACGATGGTAGCATTACCACATTGGGTAGAGGTGGGAGTGATTTGACTGCAACACTGATTGGGGCTGCCTTAGATGCAGATGAAGTTTGGCTGTGGAAAGAAGTAGATGGTGTAATGACCACAGATCCAAAGATCGTGCCAAACGCAAAATTAATTCCAGAAATATCCTATCAAGAAGCAATGGAGTTGTCACATTTCGGAGCTAAGATACTACACCCAAGAGCTTTGGAGCATGTGATGCGGAAGAAGATACCCGTAAGAATCAAAAACGCATTCAACCCCGATGCACCCGGAACGGTTATTAAAGACAGCACAACTTCAACGGAAGACATAGTAAAAGCCTTGAGTCTGATAGAGAAGGTTGCTATTGTTAATGTCAGTGGTGCTGGCTTTGATTTTGCTGAAATTATGGCTGAAGTTTTTAACAGGCTGTCTGAAGCAAGGGTAAATGTTATTATGGTGTCACAAAGTTCATCTGAATTGAATTTGTCAATAGTTGTTGACTACAACGACGTTGATAAGGCTTTGAAGGTGTTAAAACGCCTTGAAAATGGAATTGTAACAGTTTCCAAGAAGACAGATATCGCTGTTGTCAGTGCTGTTGGAGCAGGCATGGCTGGAACGCCGGGAGTTGCGGGGAGAATATTCTCTGCTTTGGGTAAAAACAAAATCAACGTTATCATGATTAGCCAGAGCTGTTCAGAGTTCAATGTATCGTTTGCAGTTTCAAAAAAGGATGGTAAAAAGGCTGTTAAAGTTATTCATGACGAATTCAATCTTGGAGGTTAAATGCTAGACTTATTAAAACTTCAGGCAAAAAAAGCTGCTGAATTGGTGGAAAAAGCCGATTTTATCCGAATATATACGCACTTCGATGCAGATGGAATTTCTGCCGGAGCCATCATAGCAAAATCGCTGTTGAGAATTGGCAAACCATTCCATTTGAGGTTTTTGAAGGGTTTGAATGAGAAGGTTGAGTACGAAAAGGACGAATTGGTGATTTTAGCAGACATGGGGAGTGGTTATCCGGATGTTGTTTCGCAAATCGACGCAGATGTTATAATAATTGATCACCACACCTTAGTTGGAAAAATTGAGCCTTTAAGGAATTTTGTGCACATAAACCCACATTTAGCTGGTTTAGATGGAACTTATGAGCTATCAGCCAGTGGAACTTCCTACGTTTTTGCCAATGCTATAGGAAATAATGTTGATCTATCATCAATTGCAATTTTGGGGGCTATTGGAGATAAGCAAAAGTTAGTCGGTGGAAATGCGGAGATAGTCAAGGAGGGAGTAATCAATGGATTTATTGAGCTAAAAGAGGGTTTGAACTTGTACTCTGGTAAACTCAGGGAGGTTCTGACATATTCATTGGAGCCGTTTCTCGACTTTTATGGGAAGGAGGATGAATTGGAGGATTTTTTAAGTAAAATCAAAATTGATGGGGATAAGGAGATAGATGATTTAAGTTTTGAAGAAATTAACACCTTGGCAAATGCAATTGTTTTGAGGTTACTAAAAATGGGGGCTTATGAGGGAGTAATAGACGAATTTATTGGTAAAAAATTGATTTTGAAGAGTGAATTGATAAGTAATGCCATCATGCTCACAGATGTTGTGAATTCTTGTGGTAGGGCTGCTGAAATGAGCGTTGGACTTGCCATCTGCTTGAGAGATAAAAATTATCTCGGAAAAGGGTTGGAAATTTGGAAAAAGTATAGAACCGAGATACTTGAGCAGATAAACAAGTGGAGAAACGAGGTTAAGGATAGTTTTTGCATGAGGTACCTTGTTATGGAAAATGCTCCAAGCACTTCTCCAATCGCATCAACTCTTTCGAGGTACATCTATGCAGACAAACCCTTGATTGTTGTTAACATTAAAAACGGTAAAGCTAAAGTTTCTGCCAGATCAAATGCAAAACTGGCTGAGAAGGTCGATTTGGCTGAGGTCATGAGACTGGCAGCGGAGAGGGTTGGTGGAAGGGGGGGAGGACACAAAGTTGCTGCTGGTGCAAACATAGAGCCTCAGGCTGTTGAGGAATTTCTAAGGGAGGTTGACAGACTTTGTTGCATGCAAAGTTAGAGTTTGATGTTGAAGATAAAGCTAAAATTCTGTCAAAAGCTTTGAATCCGGACAGTTTGGAGTGGTGTAAGTGCTTTGATAGAGACGGTAGGTTGTTTATTGAAATCAGAACAGAAAAAATTGGAACGTTGTTATACACGGTTGACGATTATCTGATGAACATCAAAGTTGCACTGGAGATTTTAAATTTGATTTAGCAATTGTTATAAATTAATTAAAAAGAAGTGATAGCGTGGAGCTAATAAGGATAATAAAGAGTCTTGGTGTGAAAAAGGTCTTGCTCTTTGGAATGGGTGGCGGGGGAGACATAGTTGGAACTGTACCGACAGCAAGTTTTCTCAAGGAGTTTGGTGTTAAGGTTTATCATGGAAGCATAGTCTGGGATAGAATCGTTGTTGACCCCAAGCCTGGACCTAGAGCAATTGAAGAGCTAGAGAATGCTGAAATTGTGAACTCAACGGTTGCTATCGCCAATGAGAGTACCACAACAAACTATGGTGTAAAGTTAACAATTGCGAGAGCTGCAAGGGTTTTTGGAGAAGTTGTTGCTTTAGACATAACAAAAGGTGTAAAAAAGCTCGTTGAAGGATTGTTGGATTTTGCTGAGAAATACAAGATTGATTTAATTGTTGGAATGGACAGCGGTGGAGACGCTCTGTGCATGGGGTTTGAGTCAGGGATTAAAAGCCCTTTAGCAGATTCAATATGCGTCGCCACACTATCCAAACTTGAAAATTCAATTATCGGAGTATTTGGGTTTGGAAGTGATGGAGAGCTAAGGATTGAGGAGTTGTTGCATAACATCTCAATCTTGATGAAAAACAAGGGATTTTTAGGTTGTTTGGCTTTTGGTGAGGAGGAATACAGACAGATGATAGAATTAACCAAGGAAGTTATTACGGAGGCGAGCATGTTACCGCTAAGGGCTTATGAAGGTAGATTGGGGTTAGAAAAGATGAGAGATGGTAGGACCGTTATTGTCTCACCTTTATCAACACTAACGTTCTACTTCGATTCTGAGAAAGTTTTTGAGCTTAATGCACTAGCTAAGGAGGTTGAGGATGCCGATAGCATAAATAAAGCCAATGAGAAGCTGAACAACTTGGGAGTATTTACCGAATTGGATTACGAGAGGGCAGTAAGTAAGTACGATTGAAAGTTTTTGTTATTAAACTCAAACTACAAGTACATTGACTCGACATCGCTAAACTTGTCGAACTCGTGTTTTACATTCCATATCACATATAGCTTGCATCTGAATATCTCTCTCAAAGCCCTAAATAAAACACTCTTTTTTAGTTCATCTGGATAAATCGGTACGGAGAACTCAATTCTTTGTAACATCTCGTCGTTGGGAATCATCCTAAATTCAGCCTCCCTGAACAACAGGTCCATTTTCCATTTAAAAATTAAATTTCTTTTCTTTTCATGACTTAATGAGTGTAGGGCTTTGTAATGCTTTTCAGACAAAACTATGCCACTTATAACAATCACAACGTCCTTATCCACCGGTTTTAAAATGTCGGACATCTGATCAGAATTTGGCGGAAACTCCACAACGTAGTGCCATTCTGCCCTTTCGTCGGGCACATCAGCTTTTAAAATATTCTCCTCAATCAACCATTGCTTGATTTTTTCACCATCAATTTCTAAATCCATAAAACTTGTTGATTCTTGAGATAAAAGACTTTGCCAATTATGTTTTTAATCATTACTTACCAATTTTCTCCATCAAAACCAGATAAACCCATGGTCTCAGCTCATACTTTTTCACAACTTTAAAACCAAAACCTTTACAATAATCGATTCCCTTTTCAGATGTTACAACAAAATCGTAGTGGCTCAAATCACCCTTGGTCAAATAACCTATTTGCACGTGCCGTAAATACCACGGTAAGGGCCAGTAGTCGTTGTTGGGCTCAAATATTACGCCCCTTTGTGTTTTTAACCTTTCCTTTATAACTTCAGCCAATTCGACGGTTGGTGGTTGAATCTGAATGTAAATCAAATCCTCCCTCGCGTCGTTGTAGTTGAAGTAGGTTATGTAGCAGGAGGTGATCAGGGTAGCAATTGTCACAACTCCAAATGCGAGCTTAAAGTGGTTTTTATGCAGCTTTCCTCCGATATAGATGCTGCCAAAGAAAGCCAGTGGTGTTGCTATGTGTACCAAAAGCCAAGGAACTTTGTGAGACAATACTTGATAAATTATCAAAGTTGTTGTAACCCAGTAGGCAGCGAAAATCTCCAGTTTACTAACATTTTTTGATTTGAGCCTTTGGTAAAAAAATGGGATGGAAGCTAAACTTAAACCTAAAGGAAGAAATTCGTATTCAATGAGCAGTTTTGGATAGTAATACCACGGTTTTGCATGGTCGTTTATTTCATGCATCTTAACCCAATGGGAGATTGAACCTACGATAGCCCTTTCAACTCCATCTATATCGGCGAAAAACGCCGAATATAGGGTTATAAATATTGTAGCAAAAATTATGACTGATGTTAATAAAATCCTAACTTTTTTTGCATTCCAGTTTGTTACCTTGCTAATCATGTATCTAAAACCCTCTTTCCACAATCCGTAGAGGATCAAAAAAGAGACAAATATAAACGTATAAATGTAAGCATTCTCTTTCGAAGTGAACATGATTGCTAAAAACAATGCAGAGATGTAGGTAAACCTCTCTTTTTCTGATTCAATAAACCTGAAGTAACAGTAAACAACAACCAAAAAGGAGTCAAGCAAAATTAGGTCGTTTCGCATGTATCTTGAGTAGTACAAAATCGAGGTTGAAAATAATATCAAAAAAGTGAAAATGTAGGCGCCATTCCCCATCCATCTTTTAAATTTGTACGCCACAAATACAGCTATAATGCTGAAAATTACAGGAGTTAATCTTGCTACGAATTCGGAATCTCCAAGTAAGTAAAATAAACCGGCTGTTGCGAAATACAGAAACGGGCCATGATAGGTTGGATCATACCTGTAACTTCCATCTCTCAACAGTATGTAACTTAAGTATGCGTGAATCCCCTCATCGTGATCGATTGGGCGGGCATCTAAAATAACAAGTCTTGTAATTAAAGCAATCAACAATATGGCAATCAGCATCAATTTGGATTTCATCCACTTTTTGCTTGTGATAGTTAAAAAAAGATTTTTGGTTTTATTTATTTTCTATTTCCCATTCTTTACCTCTATCCAACACGAACAGTATTATCCCAATAGAAAAAATTACGATTCCGAGTATTACTGCAAGGTTGACATTAGCAGTCTGTTTATTTTCAGCCATCAACACGTAATAAGAATTTTCGCCGCTCAAATTTGCAGTTAAAACCTCAAAAATTTCCCCATCGAATTGTTCAACTCCTTGTGAGATTAGAAATGGAGACCTCTTAACTTTTGATGCACCATTGACAAGGATTAAAGTTTCGCTTATAGAATCAACACGCCTTGAGAAATTGTTGGAATTCATGGTATATGAAAACATGATTTCAGCGGTTGAATTTGGGAGAATTGTTGTGTTTGTGATGACCAAGTTGTTATTCTGAATTATGTAATTTTCAAACTTGGCAGTTGACTTCAGCATTTCAAACCTACGATGTTGTGGGAGTGGTATTTGAACATCCCCAAAAAATATTTTATTAGCTTTATTTTGGAGAATTAGCACTTCATAGACCTCTAAGTAATTGTTTGGATAAATTATCGTGTGTATTTTCTTGATTAAAAGGCTTGAATTGTTTGTTGTGGTAAGATTAATCGTTAGCGTCACGTTTTCTGTTAAATTCACCCTTTTTAGCAACGATAAACTTCCATATTGAATTAGAACGTGATACATGCCTGAAGGTAATTCAAACACAAGTGTCGTGCCTGTTTTGTTTACAAACGTATCATTGTTCCACACGCTAACATCAACTTCCTTATTGTCCTCTACTTTGATTGTCAAATTACCAGCTTTTGCGATTACTGGAACCATGCACAAAATAAGTGTGAGCAAGGCTACCAACAATTTGAACTTCACAATTTGTGTTCGAATCATACGATAAAACCTTTTTGTTAGCTTAATTTGACAAACGTTATCACACGCAATAACTATTTATAATACTTCAAATCTATTTTAATATTGTTCCTAATAAAACAGAAAGGAGAGTGATGACAATGAAGGCTCCAAGTGATACGACTAAGTATCTGGTGTATGCCGAGATAGTTGCAGAGGGTATTGTGGAACGTCCAGATGTTGTAGGGGCTATATTTGGTCAAACAGAGGGCTTGCTGGGAGAAGATTTGGATTTAAGGGAGTTGCAAAAAACAGGGAGGATTGGCAGAATAGAGGTAAAGGTTGAGAGCAAGGGTGGAAAAAGCTATGGAGAGATAAAAGTACCATCAAGCTTAGACAAGATTGAGACTGCAATCTTGGCTGCTGCTTTGGAGACAATTGAAAGAGTTGGTCCATGCGCGGCTAAGATTAAAATTCAAAAGATTGAAGATGTTAGGGCAAGTAAAAGAAGGAAGATAGTTGAGAGGGCTAAGGATATTCTTAGAGGGTTGTTTGAAGAACCAGAAATTGAATCTGAGAAGATTTCAAATTTAGTTAGGCAGGCAATAAGAATTGAGGAGATAACTGAATACGGAGCTGAAAAGCTTCCAGCAGGCCCTGCTGTTAACGAGTCTGACGCCATAATCGTTGTTGAAGGCAGGGCTGACGTTTTGAATTTGCTCAGGCATGGCATTAAAAACGTGATTGCTGTTGAAGGCACTAACATTCCTAAGACGATCATTGAGTTGAGTAAGAAGAAGACGGTCACAGCATTTTTGGATGGCGACAGAGGTGGAGATTTGATTCTAAAAGAGTTGCTACAAGTTGCTGACATCGACTACGTTGCGAGGGCTCCTGAAGGCAAGGGAGTTGAGGATTTAACGCAGAAGGAAATAGTGAAATCGTTGAGAAACAAGGTTCCCGTTGAGCAGATTTATGTAATTAAGGCAAAAGAAACTAAAGAAGTAAAAGAGCAAAAGGAGAAAGAAAAAGAGAAAGAGGTAAAAATTAAAATAAGAGAGGACAAAGAGGAATTGGAGAAACTTGATAAAGTTGGTGTTTTGAAGAGACATAAAGAGGAAGTTGAAGGAAAATTGATAGCGAGAGTTCTAGATAAGAACTTTGAACTTGTAAAGGAGATTCCAGTAAGGGACTTAGTTAAGGCTTTGAAAACGGACAATACTACAGCATCAAGCATAGTCTTTGATGGAGTGATAACGCAGAGACTCATAGATTTAGCTGCAAAAAGGGAAGTAGACTACTTAGTTGGTGTCAGGCTCGGTAGCGTTGTTAAAGTTCCTACAAACGTTAGGATAATCACGTTTGATGAACTTTAATTTCTTTTTATTTTTTATTAAATTTTTATTTTTCTAAATTATTAATTTTAAAATAAAAATAGCTTAGTCGAAATTGCTTTTAATTAACTTTTCAAGCCTGTTAAGCTTCTCTTTCCCCTTTAATAACTTCTTATTTGCAAAATCCACCATGATTCTAATGGTTTTATCGTCTAAAACCATCTTGCCGCTCATTGCTATTGGTAGCTCAAGCCTTTCAAGGGATGAAATTTCTACAACAAACTTTTTTAAAGAAATTAAACCACTCCGCCTAAAACCGGCGTTGTTTGCTATGTTCATAAGTTTCTCAGCACTATCTAAATTTGAACAGGCAACGTGGATTATTGGTGGATAGGTTATTAACCAAGTGGTCTTCTTTCCCTTCTTTGCAGCTTTAATGATATCATCCACATAAACTTCATCATGCCACTTGCCTAAGAACTCCGAATTGATTTTATCCCCAAACTCTGGAATGTCAATAACTGCTATTCTACCACTACAACTTGATAACGTTACGAAATCGTCTTTCGAGTTTATTAAATCAAGTAGTGGAACTATGTCTTCATCAACATCCTTTTCCCGTTTGGCTATTTCATAACTTTTTAGCTTTTTATTCTTGAAGTTTTTCCAATTTGTCATTTTGTATCGTTTATTTGTGGCATAATTATTTTTTACCCTCAGAGCATTCATGAACTTTTTAATTTCGAAGAATAGGCTACAAAATAATGTCCATCACATCTCCCTTTTTCGTGTTATTTATGACCTCATCTAAACTAGACCTTTCACCACCATCTCTAAAATAGATACTTGAAGATGCATAATGTTTTACCGAAGGTAACTCTCTTTCAAGATTTTTCCATGCTGCAAGCCATGTATATTTTGAATCAGTATAATGTGGATGATGTAATACAACCGATGGTTTAAAATCTACTGCAATCTCTCGAAATCTCGTATTTATTTCTTTTCTCCATCCTTTTGAAGTTGCTATTGATCTTCGATTGAAAATGTTGAGGTCACGGCAACCAAGAACCATCACTTTATCGTTAAATGTCATAAAATGAGATTGCTTTTTGCTGAATAACGGTTGGATAACTTTTTCCGGTAAAATGCCATTTCCCATCATAAACACCAACAAGTTCAATATGCGGTTTTCTTAAGCTTGCACTGCTGTATGAATCTATTCCTATCGTTATGCAATCAACATCAATTTCAATTCCATTTAGTAACTTATCAGCCCAAATTTTTGCTTCATTAACAGCTTCTATAAAGCTATTGAATTTCCAAGGAATTATTACGAAACCGCCGGGAGTTATATAAAGTATTCAGCTTTGAAGTTAAATTGAGACACATATCTAAGTATTTCACGGGCATCTTCAAACCGGGACTGTCAAGATTAGCACCTCCAGTAATTGTAGAACATCATAAAACTCTCTAACCAACTTTGAACAGATTCAAAAGAACTATTGAAAGGAAATCTATTCCAAAACCTTTTTGTTCTATCC